>JAEUUB010000535.1 GCA_016787745.1 Cyclobacteriaceae bacterium | reverse complement strand
TAGCGGTTAATGGTTAATCATACTGTATTTACCATTCACATTTACTTCATTGATCATTCGTTCATTCACCATTATCAAAACTCATGTCTAATAAAACCGCCAACATTGTAACTTTTGGCGAAAGTATTATTGCCTGTTTGGTTAAAATCTGCTCCAGTTCCAAACTGATAGCTTTTAATCGAAAGCCCCAATCTAAATCGTTGTGTAAAACTGTAATTATCGGTGCTTATCGTTGGGAAAGTGTTAACGCTTTCCACTTGGGTAAATAAATTAACTTTTTCCGTCAGCTTTGGAGTGTATCGGAACAACAGAAAATAGTCTAACTCTGGTTTTTCAAGTGTCTCACAAACAAGCCATGTAAAAACAGTCATGCTTTTACTGATATGTGCATACTGAATGCCTGCCTTTGGGAAAACTCCCCAACTCAAAATTTGTCCAACAAGTACAGGAGCAAAACCTTTTAATTTTTCGTGGTTATAGGAAATTGCTTCTGTAAATCCGAATTGAGGTAAATGAGTGGTTTTAGTCATTTGGTAATCAATACTTGCTCTGTTTCTGTTGAAGAAAAGCCAACGGTCCCGATAGCCATCGGGATCTCCTTGTTTATTCTTGAAATACTTAAAGAACATGATGTCAACGGTTGTTTTCTCATGTCCTCCAAAAATTTCAACTGGAATTTGACAGAACGATTTTAATGGTAAAAGGTGAATGATTAATGAAATGCAAATAATTAAATTTGATTTTTTTAATGAGTACCCACCCAATGAAAGAAAATATTTTAAAATCGAAGTCATTAGTATTTGCAATTTCTGTTGTTGAGTTAACTAAAGCATTAGCTAGTGATAAAAGAGAGTTTGTACTTTCTAAGCAGCTTCTACGTAGTGGAACTTCAATAGGTGCGATGGTGCGTGAAGCCGAACATGCTCAAAGCAAAGCAGACTTCATTCATAAACTATCTATTGCGCAAAAGGAAGCTAATGAAACTTTGTACTGGTTAGAACTTCTTTCAGCCACTGATTATATTTCAAAAACTGATTTTACCACGCATTTTCAATCTGCCGGAGAGTTATTGAAAATGATTACCTCAAGTATAAAAACCGCAAAGTCTAACCTGAAGTAATCACTTTCACATTCACTCATTCACCATTTACCATTCGCCTTTTACCACTCACCATTAATTATTCAAAAGCTCTACCACTAACTCAGCAGCAGCAGCACCTGAATTTTGTTGTTGTCCTGTTACTAAGTTGCCGTCTTGAATGGCGTAGGAAGAAAATGGAGCAGCTACTTTAAAAGT
>JAEUUB010000512.1 GCA_016787745.1 Cyclobacteriaceae bacterium | reverse complement strand
ATGTTTGCTATCCCCCTCATCGCAACAAGTCATTCCCTGGGGCGCAACAAAAAGAAAATTCTTTTACAGGAAGGAATGTCTGTTGAAAAGATCAACGAAAAATTCAACATGGAGAAACGAATTGCGGTGGAAGAAACCATTTTGGCTGTCGCGGATCGCATTGTGGTAAGTACCCACCATGAAATTGAAACCCAGTTCGACCTCTATGAGAACAAAGCGAAAGGCCGGTTTGAAGTAATTCCGCCAGGCGTAAACAACGATTTGTTTTATCCGTTTTACCGGCTTGACATGCCATCCTTCAAAATGACGTTGGAACAGGAACGTGCCCTGTACAGGGTTAACTCTGAGATAGAACGGTTTTTATTTGATCCTACCAAACCCTTAATTCTTTCTATCGGTCGTGCCGATAAACGAAAGAATTTTGAAACCATTATTCAAGCCTTCGGGCAGGATAAAGAACTTCAGGCTATGGCCAATCTGGCCATCTTTGCGGGCGTTCGAAAAGACATTACACAAATGCCCAACGATGAAAAAGAACTTTTAACCAACCTGCTTTTATTGTTGGATAAATACGATCTCTATGGCAAAATGGCAATCCCTAAAAAGAATGACCCCAAACTGGAGGTTCCTGAAATCTATCGCGTTGCCGCGCGAAAGAAAGGCGCCTTTGTCAATGCAACTCCCGGTGAAAATTTTGGGTTAACCCTGGTTGAAGCGGCTGCTTGCGGATTGCCGGTGGTGGCCTCTCCTACAGGCGGGCCCAAAGAGATTCTTGAGCATTGCAAAAATGGATTATTGGTGGATGTAGAAGATCCCACCAAAATCGCGGAAGCCTTGAAAAAAATTATTGCTGATAAATCGTTATGGGAAAAATATTCTGGCCACGGTATAGAAGCGGTTGACCGACTCTATAGCTGGTCGGCCCATGTGAAGCAATATGTTCAGGTTATTGATAATCTCTTTGACAAAAAGAATTCAGGCCATTCCACTTTCTTACAAAAAACAGCGTATGGTAAAACGTTGGCCAAGGCCCATCTATTTATTATTTCTGATCTGGATGGAACCCTGGTGGACGGGAACAAAACCGATGGGTTGAAGGAACTAAAAGCGTGGATAAACAACCACAGAGATCGTGTTGTTTTTGGTGTAGCCAGTGGCCGGAATCGCGAGATTACCGCGCAGGCATTTAAAGATTATGATTTACCCAAACCCGATATTCTAATTTGCTCTGCCGGATCAGAAATTTACTATACCGAAAAATTTATTCCTGATCATGGCTGGGAGAGTCACATCAACTTTCAATGGAAAAAAGAAGAGTTACAAAATGCACTCACGCAGTTTCCAGGCATTCGTTTGCAAGAAGCGGATGCTCAAAAACGGTTTAAGCTAAGCTATTATGTAAACAATGGATTTACTGAAGATACCCTGGCAGATCTTCACAAATTTCTTGACGATCGTAAACTCAGAACAAAGATATTATTGACTGAAAACCATTTTCTCGATTTCCTACCCTTTCGTGCAAGCAAGGGGGCGGCTGTTCGATACCTGAGTTATAAATGGAAGATACCCCAGGAACGAATTATTACTTCCGGCAACAGCGGCAATGATATTGATATGCTCAAAGGAAAAACAAAAGGAATTGTGGTATCCAATTACAGCCCCGAGTTAGAAGATTTAAGAAAAAGTAAATCCATCTATTTTGCTGACCATCCGCTTTCGGTGGGAGTTTTGGAAGGAATCAAAACACATATCGCCCAAAACCCAACATTGTTGGAGCGGGGATCGAGATTCTAGTTCGATGAACTGGTTCCAATTATTTATTTAGCCTTGAATCAATTGTGAAAAGATGATGACGGAAAAAATCCTTAAAATGAGCGCATAAGACCAATTCTGCGCTTATATTTGCACTCCTTTTTGGGAAAATTACTTTCCAATGGAAGGAATAGAAGGATACGGAGAGGTGGGTGAGAGGCTTAAACCAGCAGTTTGCTAAACTGTCGTACGGGTTAAACCGTACCGGGGGTTCGAATCCCCCCCCCTCCGCTTA
>JAEUUB010000503.1 GCA_016787745.1 Cyclobacteriaceae bacterium | reverse complement strand
GAGCAACAGCAAAATATGCTTGGCGCGTTAAGAGTTTTGATGGTCGTTCTCGTTTTTCTGGCTGCCCTCCTCACCCTTGTTTCGGGATATTTGCAACGAAAAAATAGAGCGAGTTCCATCACACTCCTAATTGCAAGTTTTTTCCTGATCGCATGTATTCTGATTACACGGTTTGGAAATAAACCCATTGACGATATCATGCTCACCTGGACCACCGATGCCATTCCGGATGACTGGAAATACCTGAGGGATAAATGGTGGTCGTTACACATAGCCAGAACGCTAACCGAGTTGATTGCACTTGGGCTAATAACATGGACGAATGTCCGGAAGGATAACTGAGTTAAATGAGATTACAGCAAAACCTTCCAGGCGTCTTCCAAATTACCGGTTTTCAAAAAGCTTTGAGCCAACCGATGAAGTTCCGCCTCTCCTTTTGCCTTTGCAGCTTTCCAGGTTTCCATGGATTGAAATTTCCTAACGTCATCCTGCGCAGGAAGTTTCTCCATGTTACCCAGTCGTCCTAAATCATTTCCGGTAAGAACCTGACTGTGCTTTATGTTTTCTGGAATCTGATCAAACCCAATTCCGATTTTTACATTTGGCTTTGGAACCACAAAAACACTTTCACCGGAAGCGCGGCAATAATAATCCTGCCCCATGCGGGCCACTGCATCGATTCTTTGCGGATCAATAAATCCCTGGTCGTTTAAAATCTGGTCATCTACGTGCATAAGTAAAACCTCACAGATTACGAGGTTACCCGCACCGCCCTGCTCCCCCAAGGGAAGAACCTGTTTCACTTTACATTCAAACGCCACGGGCGACTCTTTTACCCGGGGAGGTTTTACACGGTGAGATGCCATCTCCGTAAAGCCGGATTTGACAAACTCGTTGGTACCCTTGGGAAACTCGCAACTGGCAAGCGAAGTCTGCTCCACCATGCGATACGATACAATATTGATAACCACTTCGGGTACTTCCAACACATTTTGCAAGGTATGTTTGGTAGAATTATCGCGCACCCGTCTGGAAGGAGAAAAGACCAGAATGGGCGGGTTCATACTAAACAGGTTGAAAAAACTAAACGGACTGAGATTTACATTTCCTTGTTTATCAATGGAACTTACAAACGCAATGGGTCTTGGCGAAACTGCACCTTGCAGGTAGGTTTGCAGCGTGGGTGTTGGTACTTGCTTCGGATCGATAATCATTTCGCTGGTAAAATTTTTCCTTTACACTCGCCAAATCCGATCCGTACCTGATCACGCGCTGCATAGCCGCGCAGAATAATGGTGTCGCCATCTTCAATAAATTTTCGTTGTTGGCCGTTGGTCAGTTGCAAGGGCCGCTGACCATTCCAGGTAAGCTCCAGCAA
>JAEUUB010000502.1 GCA_016787745.1 Cyclobacteriaceae bacterium | reverse complement strand
GCTGTAGCACCCCACACAATTTCATTTTCAATTTCAAAATGCGGGGCCATCATAGGGAACATTTTTGCAGCTAAAATTTCCTTCGTGAGAACCGCATCCGCGCGAAGCAAATCTTCTACCGAAGCCTTAATTATTTTTTTTACTTCTTTTGAATCTGGTACAAACTCGGGGCTACCGCTTAGGTAACCCACTACAGGAGTAATTATGAAATTACTGGGTATGACAAAAAATTCAGTCAACTCGCCAACAATTTCTATTTGCGAGCGTGATATACCTATCTCTTCTTCCGCTTCCCGCAAGGCCGTTTCAATCCGCGTTTCGCCAGCCTCTGCTTTACCGCCTGGTAAACTTATTTGCCCGCCATGTGCTCCTAAATAATCCGGGCGCTTGGTTAAGGGAAACATAACCTTACCCCTATCCTCATACAATAAAATAAGTACGCTGCCTGGCTTGGGGGGCGACCGATGCTCGAACCTGGGCTTAATAAGACCAATCGGAGTTGCTCTGAGTGGCTCATGCGCCTGCGATCCCGGCAACGGGGCCTTTAATCGCTGAGATAGCATCGCGTAATCTAACTTCATTTGATTTCTATTATCGATTGCAATGCCCCCATTAGTTTGTATTTTTTGTATTTTCGTTTCCCTTTGTAGCATCATCAATCATCAAAGATATGAGGTTATTTCTTCTCGCTATTTTTTTTATTCTTAATCTACCCGCTTTTGCACAAATTCGGGTAAGCAGCAATCAACGATATCTAACTTCAATAGATGGAAAGCCTTTCTTCTGGCTGGGCGACACGGACTGGGAATTATTTCACAGGCTTACCCGCGAAGAAGCCGAGGAGTTTCTTGAAATCCGTAAATCGCAAGGATTCAATGTGATTCAGGCTGTAGCGTTAGCTGAATTTAATGGACTGCGCCAAGCTAACCGCTATGGCGATTTACCCCTTATTAATGAAGACCCAACACACCTTGCCACTACCCCGGGGGCCAATCCGGCTAACGAAGAAGAATACGATTATTGGGATCACGTAGATTTTATAATAAACCGCATTGCAGATAAGGGGATGTATATCGGACTCTTACCAACATGGGGCGATAAAGTGACTCCACAATGGGGTGATGGACCGCTGGTTTTTAATGAAGAAAATGCACAGATCTATGGAGCCACTCTGGCAAAGCGTTATGCAAACTATTGGAATGTACTTTGGATATTGGGTGGCGACAGGCCCGCAGTCTATAGGAGAAAAGTAGATGGGGTTGAAATTGCAAAAGATGACCGGGCTATTTGGCGTGCAATGGCTAAAGGAATTGAATCTGTATTGGGGCCTGACGCATTTATCACCTACCACCCTGCCGGTGGATCTTATTCAACCTCCCAGTTCATCCATGATGAACCCTGGTTGGATATGAATGCCTTTCAATCGGGTCATGGATCGCGCGAAGCCGAAGCCTGGAGTTGGGTATTGCGTGATCTGGCCCTGAAGCCGCAAAAGCCTACGTTGGATATGGAGCCCTGTTACGAAGATCATCCTGTTAATCCCTGGGATGGTAAATGGACCCGGGCGCGCGGATATTTTACGGCTTATGATGTGCGGGCCCGAATCTATCGATCCGTTTTTGCAGGTGCCTGTGGAGTAACCTATGGCCATCATGAAATTTGGCAGTTTTTAAATACGGATTTGAATCCCGCTATTAATGTTGGCGACACCTTGATTCCCTGGCAAGTGGCGGCAAAAGCGGAAGGCGCGTATCAGATGCAACATTTAAAAAAACTTATGCTTTCAAGGCCTTATTTTTCGGCACGAGCCGATCAAAGCCTGGTAACCTCTCGCCAAGGAACTGATTATAAAGATTTGATTATTGCTTTGCGAGATGAGAATGGAAAGTTTGCCTTTATCTATCTTCCTCAAAATGCTCCTATTTCCGTGGACATGAAGAAACTAACCGGTGAGAAAAAAACTATAACCTGGTACGATCCCCGAACAGGTAAATCGATAAAAGAAAAAGAGGCTACTGGCAAGGGAGTTGTAACTCTTACGCCTCCGAAAAACGGGCAAGACTGGGTGCTGATTATTGACGATGCTACTTATAAGTACAAGACACCATGATCTATTTTTTACAACCCTTAATCAAATCGGCTGTAAGCATGCGGTCCCCGCGCTCTTCCGATTTCTTAAAGGAAACACAGGCTAAGCCAGCATTGCCCAGGTTAAGATAAGCCATACCTAAATAGAAATAAATTTTGTCGACAAAGGGATCCATATCCAACGCTTGCTTCAACAAGCGCTCGGCCGATTTATAATCTTTTCGGATAAGATATAATATTCCTTTATTCCTGTAGGCCCACGCATTGTAAGGGTCTAGTCCAATACTATTGTTTATATCCTGTTCAGCGAGATCCAAATCATTCATACTCAAATGAATAAATCCTCTGTTGTTTAAGAAGTACGGCTGTTGTGGTGATAAGGTAAGCGCCTTTTCAACCAATTCCAGTCCTTGTTTATAATTAGCTTGCTCTGTCTCAATCAAGGAAAGTGTATTATATATATTCGATTCCCCCGGGTTTATATTTGCCGCGCGTAGCAGTTCTTCTTTGGCTTTATCATACTTTCTCATGTAGTATTGTACCGTAGCGTGGTTCACCAGGTAATCGACATTGTTTGGATCCATCGACTTTGCTTTCTCGAAAGCTGAGAGTGCTTTGTTAAACTCTCGCATTTTTGTAAAAACAAGTCCTTGGGTAAAATAAGCCAAAGCCGTATCGGGCTTTAGCCGGATAATCTTGTCGAGATCATCAAGCGCTTTATAGTGTTCTTTCAATTCATAAGTTGTATTGGCATGATTAAACAAGGCATGAATAAAATCGGGCTTGCACGCCAACGCCTTTTCGTAATTTTCCAATGCTAGATCATACCGCTGTTGTTCAAAATAAACCGTACCCAGGTTGTTCCAGGCATCGGCAAAACAATTGTCTACCTTAATCGCCTCGCCATAATAATAGCTGGCCCGATCATAATTACCCTCTCTAAGCGCCAGGTTACCCTTTAATAGAAACTTCTGAAGTTTTGATTCTTTCGAGTCGCCACAGCCTGCCAGAAGTAAAATAAATACCCACTTCTTCATGATCATTCTCCGTTTTTTCACTACAAAGCAACAATATAAACCTCAAAAAGTAATGATATTTTAACTTTCCCAAGGGTGCAATCGAAACCGGGGAAATTGCGACTGCTTTTATTTTTATTAAATTTTGAATAGTAAAAAGTAATCTTTTTCTTTGGGGTGCAATTATGAACAACGCACAAAACATTCACGGCCATCATCATGCATACCGCATTGCTGGTACGTCTTTGTTTTGATTAAACATACTGAAACTCAAAAAGGCTTACCACATACGCGGTAAGCCTTTTTTGTTTTAAAACTCTAACATATATTATGAACAATCTCTTACGTTTAGCCATTCAAAAGTCAGGCAGGCTCCAGGAAGATTCGCTGAAACTCTTAAAAGAAAGCGGTTTGCAGTTCAGCAATGGTCGCGATCAGTTAAAGGCTTTGGTTAGAAACTTACCGATTGAACTGCTTTTTCTCCGTGATGATGACATTCCTCAATACGTGGAAGACCGGGTGGCCGATGTCGGTATCGTGGGCGAGAACGTCTGGATTGAAAAACAAAAGAACAATGAACTTGTTAAACGACTTGACTTCGCCAAATGCCGGTTATCCATAGCTGTTCCCCGAGCCGAAAATTATACCGGAATCTCATTTCTTGCAGGCAAAAATATTGCAACCTCCTATCCTACCATTGTAAGTCAATTCTTAAAAAAACACAACATTGAGGCTGGCATACACGAGATCAGCGGTTCCGTTGAGATAGCTCCCGGCATTGGTTTAGCCGATGCCATCTGTGATATTGTAAGCACAGGCAGCACATTATTGAGCAACGGGTTAAAAGAAGTGGAAGTGGTAATTCAATCGGAGGCTGTATTGATTGCTACGCCAAACCTTGAGCTGGCTAAAAAAAATATACTGGACCAACTCATGTTTCGGATACAGGCAGTACAATCGGCAAAGAACAATAAATATATTCTGCTGAACTGCCCCAACGAAGCAATTGATAAAATAACCAGCGTGATACCAGGTATGAAAAGTCCCACGATCATGCCCTTGAGCCGCCCCGGATGGTCTTCCTTACACTCGGTTGTTGACGAAAATGATTTTTGGGAGAAAATCGGACAACTAAAATCTTTTGGCGCTGAAGGAATTTTGGTGATACCTATTGAGAAAATGATTGCCTGACTTATCCGTTATGAAAATAATTAATAACCCTTCAAGATCAGATTGGCCTTCCTTATGTGAACGGCCTCAATTGGAATTAGATTACCTGGAAGGTGCCGTAACCAATATCTTAAATCGCGTTAAAAAATCAGGGGATCAGGCGATACGAGAACTCACTTTTCAATTTGACAAGGTTGAACTTAATCTTTTGCAAGTTAGTCTAGAAGAAATCGAAGCGGCCATAGCATCAGTACCTTCATCCTTAAAGGCCGCCATAGTATCCGCTTCAAAGAATATTGAAGTCTTTCATTCGGCTCAAGCGAAACCTGTGGAACGAATTGAAACTATGCCCGGTGTAACCTGCTGGCGAAAGGCAACACCCATTCAAAAAGTGGGTATTTACATACCGGGAGGTTCCGCTCCCTTATTTTCAACAGTACTCATGCTGGCTATTCCGGCACGGCTAGCCGGGTGCGAAGAAGTGGTTTTGTGCTCACCTCCCGATCAATCGGGTAAAATTAATCCTGCCATTTTATTTGCAGCGCATTTAACCGGTGTAAAAAAAATTTTTAAGGTAGGAGGCGCTCAGGCCATTGCCGCTTTGGCCTATGGTACCGAAAGTATCCCTGCGGTAAG
>JAEUUB010000455.1 GCA_016787745.1 Cyclobacteriaceae bacterium | reverse complement strand
AGCTGGTACACCGGCCACGTTGGCCTGAACGGAAAATAAATCGGCCAGATACATTTCTACAGGATTGCTGGTGTGCGCTCCGATTTTGAAAGCCGTGGTAGGGGTTGTTGGCGAAATAATAAAGTCGTACTTAGTTACGAGTTCTTTGGTTTTCTCCCGAATGAGTCGCCTTACTTTTTGTGCTTTGGTGTAATACGCATCGTAATAGCTGGCGCTTAATACAAATGTGCCAAGCAGAATTCTTCGTTCAACTTCTTTTCCAAAGCCTTCGGATCGTGTTTTTTTATATAGCGAGGAGAGGTCACTCACATTTTTACTTCGAAAACCGTAACGCACCCCATCAAAGCGGGAAAGATTTGAGCTGGCTTCGGCTGTGGCTAAAATGTAATAGGTGGGGAGAACATAATCACTCAAGGGGAAGTCTATACCTTCCACCGAATGACCTTCGGCTTTAAGCTTATTGATTTTTTCTGAAATCAATGTTTTTATTTCAGGTTGTAAGGCTTCTGACTCCAGCGCATCTTTCAGATAAGCAACTTTGTATTTCTTTTTTGTTGAAGAGTTTAATTCAGCAAGATAGGGGGGAACAGATTTTTGAGATACCGTGCTGTCGTATTCATCCGGACCCGAAATTACTTCAAGAACCTGAGCAAGTACTTCAATCTCTTTTCCGAAAATGCCGATGCAGTCGAAGGATGATCCATAGGCTATCAGGCCGTGTCGGGAAATGCGGGAATAGGTTGGCTTTAATCCAAGAATTCCACAAAAGGCCGCGGGTTGCCGCACAGAACCGCCCGTATCCGATCCAAGCGAAACATCACACAAATCAGCCATTACCGCCACGGCCGACCCACCTGACGAACCGCCCGGCACCCGGGTGTTATCAAGCTCGTTTAGCACTGGTCCAAATGCCGAATTTTCATTAGACGACCCCATCGCAAATTCATCGCAATTTTGTCGGCCAATGATAATGGCATCGGCATCTAATAAACGTTGTACAGCAGTAGCGTTAAATTGAGAGACAAACCCATCAAGGATTTTGCTGCTGGCCTGAAGAGGATGGTCTTTATAACAAAGAACATCCTTAAGACCAACCACCAGCCCAGCCAATTTTCCGGCCGTGCCCTTTTGAATCTTCTCATCTATTTGCCGGGCACGGTCAAGCGCTTCCTGGCCATAGACACTCAGAAAAACATTGAGGTGCTTTTTTTTATGGATGTTGTCGAGAAACCGAGTAACCCTGCTTACACAAGTCTGGGTTCCGTTGATAAGGTTGAGCGATGAGTTTGTTAAGGCTGAATCTGTACTCAAGGTTTATCGTCAATCTTCGGAATTTCCTTTCCGGCATCATCCACTTCTTTCTTTACGTCTTTTACGGCATCCTTAAACTCGCGTATGCCTTTTCCCAAGCCTTTAGCAAATTCAGGGATCTTTCTAGCTCCAAAGAAGATGAGAACGAATAAACCGATGATCACCCACTCGCCCATACCGGGCATTCCTAACAAAAGAATTGCGTTCATAGTGAATTATTAAGAGTGTAAAGATATAGAATTATGATAAAAAGGACGAATTCGCAACTTGTTTATCCTTTAAAAGGTAAGAATTACAGGTTTTTGCCGTTTAACCTAGTTTCTTAACCACTCCTGTGGATCGAGGGCATCGAAATTTTTTCGGAT
>JAEUUB010000407.1 GCA_016787745.1 Cyclobacteriaceae bacterium | reverse complement strand
GCTTTTTCCGGAACAAATATTTTATGCGCGCGCTCCAGAATTTTTTTCTCCCAGGCCGCGTAGATGGCCGCCTCCACAGAATTTTTGTCCATAACAAAATCCCAACTTAACAGCATCGATTTTATTTTTTCCAACGCGTCTGTTTTTGTATTGATTTCATTTAGGTACGGAACCAGTGCCCGGGCGGGCAACGACAAGTAATCCGATTGTAATTGCCGCATCGCTTCCTGCGTATGCTTTTCCTTGCTTGTAATTACTTCGGTAATCCGGTTGGCACGGCTGCTGTCCGACCACTCCCATCCAACCGCATTTCGGTAAGGATAATTTTTAGCTACCAGGTTTTCGTTGGCGGTAACCCAAAACCCTTTTTCGGGATTATAAATATTGGGCAGCGATTTTATCGGCAGAAAACCATCCCATTCGTATCGTCCATCTCCCGGCACCGGTACCAGACCACTCCAGTTTTTTCGTATCGGAGCAATGCCCACTACCTGCCAGCCAATGTTTCCTTTTTTATCAGCCCAGATCATATTTTCACCGGGCAGGTGGCTGTAGGAGCAAGCCTCCCGAAATTCTTCCCATGTAGTCGCGCCATTCATGCGCAAACTGGCCATATACGGAGCTCCGCCCGGCTCCAGCCAACCACAACGAATCGCGTAAGCTTTTTTTCTTTTTGCATCAACAAACGTAACGGGGCCGTGCCGTGTGTACTTATGCTCCACCTTTACATCGGCTGAACCTTTTACGCGAATAGTATCCGCAATAATTTTCATATCCTCCCACCCGTTGTTGTATTTATACTGGTTGAGATTATTGGGATTTAAGTCATACACCATAATATCCTCTCCATCAATTCCAAAAATGGTAAGTCCCCACGCGCCAAAATCGTTGTGGCCAATCGATACTCCGGGAATGGTGGGTTCACCACCTCCCACAACATTCCATCCGGGGGCATTTAAATGAACCATATATCGAAGGGAGGGTGCCGCCAGCGCCCGATGCGGATCGTTTGCCAATATCGGATACCCGCTTTTTGATTTTGATCCGTTCACAATCCAATTATTGCTGCCAATAGAAGTTTGCTCGCGCGAGATCATGGCTTCGTAAGCGAGGTCATCCTGCCTGGTCGCCTGGTTAAATTTTTGTTGATCTGTATTTGCGTACTCAAGAATGTCTTCCGGTCGGAAGGCAATAGGTTTCCGAAAGGCATCGTAGAGTTCTGTGATCGGCTCGGCAAGTCCTGCTGGATCAAGGGCTGCATCCAGAGAGATATCCGGCTCACCAGGTTCAAAGACACGAATCTTTTTTACTTCCTCCGCACCGACCTGTGCAACCGCCCGCCCAATAGTTAGCTCGCTGGATAGGTTACCCAATAAACCCTGATGCCGCGATACCACTAACTCGGGAGTCCAGCGGCCCGCTGTTATGCCCAGCAATTGAAACTCAATCGGTAAAAGTGCCGGATCTTTTTCTGTTTCGGCAACATACGCGTTAATGCCTTCTGTAAAAGCGGTAATGATGGCAACCCCGTGCGGATGATAGTGATTCAATTCTTTATTTAAGTCACCGCGGTATTTAAACAAGCGCACCCCTATGTCGCGTTTTAATTCCCGCTCCCCTAAAATTTCCGACACGGTACCGCTGGCTTGCCTGCGCCACATTTCAAATTGAAAGAGCCGGTCTTTAGCCGCGTTGTAGCCTTGAGCGAAAAAAAGATCGTGTTCATTTTGTGCGTAGATATGGTTAACCCCAAACTCATCACGGATGATCTCCACCGGCTTTTCTAAGCCAGGTACGGAGAGTTCGTTTGTTATTTTGGAAGGGGAACAGCTAACAAGGAAGAGAAGAATAAGGATGGCACAATTTTTCATAACATTCGGTTGATGCTTAAATCTAACCGATCTCTCTGTTAAAAGATACAAGAAGTTGATGAGTGGAACCTTGGCCGCCAGAACCACCCAGAGGGATCAGACGACTAATGTTCCATGAAAAAGCAATTGTTACGATGCCGCTATCTTTCCAACCGCATCTATAAACCGATCCAGATCTTTTGTAGTTGTGTAAACATGCGGTGTTACGCGCACAGCATTTACATTTTCCCATTTAATGGAAACGGTATGAATCTGGTATTCACTAAAGAGTTTACTTGCCACATCTCCCACATCCATCCCTTCTATGCTAAATGTACCCAACGCGCAAGAGTATTCCGGTTTCATGGAAATGTGAAACTTAATGCGTGAATTTTTAGCGAGGGCATCGCACCAATAACGCTTCAGATAATGCAGGCGTTCTTGTTTTCGCTTACCTCCGATAGCATTATGAAAATCAATAGCCTGCCCAATGGCTTGTTCGGGAGCGAAGGATCGCGTGCCCAGCGCTTCAAACTTGCGAATGTCAGGACTTAAGGGTTTATCGGTGGGAAAAATGGGCCACGTTTTTTCAATCAACGGCTTGCGCACGTACATTAATCCGGTACCAAAAGGAGCGCACAGCCACTTGTGCAAACTGGTGCCAAAGTAGTCGCAGTTTAAGTCCGCTATTTTATAATCAACATGCGCGAAAGAGTGCGCGGCATCAACTATGGTAATGATTCCCCGCTTACGGGCCTCGGCACAAAGTTTAGCGGCCGGTAGTATTTGTCCCGTCCAGGTGATTAAGTGGGTAATGTGCCAGATTTTTGTTTTAGTTGTCGTGGCATCGATGTACGCCTTCAGTACCACATCATCATTTTCAACAGGCAGGTTCAGATTGATCCAATTGATTTTTATTCCTTCGCGCAGTTCACGTTGCTTCCAGGCGTGAATCATGTTGGGATAATCCTGTTTGGTCATCACAATTTCATCGCCTCGCTTTAAGTCAATGCCCCACGTAAAAGTGCCCAAGGCTTCCGTAGTATTGCGATTGATCGCCAACTCATCGCTGCTAACCCCGGCCAGATCAGCCAGTTTTCTTC
>JAEUUB010000364.1 GCA_016787745.1 Cyclobacteriaceae bacterium | reverse complement strand
TTTACCGCTTCAATAGCTTGCGAAGTTGGTTTCTCATCTGCGCTTTGTAAAACCGCCAGTGTATGCAATAATTTATCCTGCAAACTCACCAGGGTTTCGTTCTCCAGCGAACTCTCTGCAATGCTGCCATAAAGAATATCCGGATTTTCCGGCAATCCGTTTCCGCGGAAAGTCTGAACCAATTCTTTCTTTCCTTTTGGCCATTTCATTTTGGGATCAGCCAATTTAGCGTCTACCATATCACGAATCTCCTGCACCTGATTATAAGCTTTATAACAAGCCATCGAATGGTTGGTTTGCAGTTGCAAATCACTTGCACTGATACTTGTTCTGGGGTCGAGACGAACTTCAATGTTTTGTTCTTGAACAACCCCATCCACCCAAAGTCTAACAGTATAAGTTCCTGGATGAACAAACGGACCAACGGGACCACTCGCGGTATTTTTATAAACCGCAGAAATAGCATATTGGCGCTGCGCTCCTTTCGGAGCCGTATAGCGCAAGTCCCAAACTAACCGATGATGCCCGGCATCCGGTGAGAGTATTTTTGAAGGCCGTGCCCAATAGGTAGGATGCGCCATCGTGAGCGAATCAACTATTTCAGGTTTATCAAAACTGGAAAAAGACTTTATGATTTCACCCTTACTGCCCACTATTTCTATCCGAACTTCCTTTGCCTTTTGATTTAAGTAGTAATCTAACGTAGCCCCATCGGGTGGATTTTTTCCGGCAGGCTCTTCGGGAGGCAAAGGTGTATCGCCAAACATATTAAAGCGAACCCGGGTAGCCTGTGCCGGGGGAAACAGAAATGATTTTTTTGCATCTAATTTAGAAAGGCTGCGTAAGGGACTGATATTATCTAAAATCCAAATGGAACGGCCATGGGTTCCCACAACCAAATCATCATTGTGAATAACCAAATCCCGTACTGAGGAACCTGGCATATTCATTCTTAGCACCTGCCAATTCTCACCATCATCCACAGAGAAAAAAACTTCGCGTTCGGAGCCCGCAAAAAGTAAACCGGGTTGTTTTGGATCTTCCCGTACTACATTAATGGGTGAAATCGGGTTCAAACCGTTTGTAATTTCTTTCCAGGTTACTCCGCCATCGTGTGTTCTGAAAATGTGCGGCTTCATATCATCCTTGCGAATGGCATTGACTGCGACATACATGGTATTCGCATCAAAATGCCCGCCATCCAGTTGCGAAATCTTATCCCACGAAGTCAAAGTTGGTGGGGTTACATTTTTCCAGGCCTTGCCGCCATCAGTGGTACGATGAACGAGACCATCATCGGTGCCGGCCCAGATAACATTTTTATCTTTTACAGATCCTGCTACCGCGTAGATTACTGCGCGTGGGCGCATGGTTTTCATTTCTTCCGTTTTGAAATCTCCTACACTGGCCGGAATTTCATTTTGCTTACGCGTTAAATC
>JAEUUB010000349.1 GCA_016787745.1 Cyclobacteriaceae bacterium | reverse complement strand
GTTGGTAGAATGGCTACACAAGCCCTAACTAATTTGACCACTACCGGGATAAGGAGTGCTATTATAAATGTGGGGGTTCAGTGGTACGTTAAAGGTAGCTTGAGTGCTGTTGACATATTTGACGTAACTGTATCTGCCTTTTCTGGAAATGCTTGGTTCAAAGCTGGAATTGTTCAAGGATTATTTGACATCACAAGTCAAGAGATTACAAATCCTTTTGAAAAGGGATTAAATAAATTAGCTGTTGATGTTGTTACACAAACTCTATTTAATGGTGCAAATTTTGGAGCTTCTGCTCCATTAAAAATTGGACCCAATTCCATTTATGCCTTTGGCGTAGATGGGGCATTTCAATTATGGGGTGAAATCTGGAACTATCAGTTGAATCAAATCCCAAGTACTAAGCGATGAAAAAAATTAAATATATTATTTCAATAGTCTTAGGAATAACATTAATTGTTTTACTAATAGTGATTACTAAACAGAGAATTGAATTAGCTTATGGAGGACGTTATACAATAGCCGTAACAGATGGGCTTATAAGGTCATCAGGTGGTAACAGGGTTAAATTTTATTTTGAAGTTTTAGGTCAACAATATGTAGGTGAGCATAAACAACTAAAATATAATCCTGAGACTAGTGGAGGGAGGTACTTTTTAAAGTATTTACCACACGACCCTAAAATAAATAATATTTTATGGGATAAGCCAGTTCCCTCTCAATTAAAAGAAGTACCGGTTGAGGGATGGAAGGAGATACCAAACTATTAAATGCGCGAGAAGACTGTCTCGTCCTAAAATAAGTTTACATAACCCCAGGTTGATCGTGTAATAATCCTGCTTCCCCGCAGAGTTACTCGTTTCGAGTCTCTGCGCGAATGATTGAAGCAGGTATTCCTATTTGAGATAGAAATGGTAAATTCAGGCCATGAGTGTTCTTTATTCCGTAACTTCGACCCCGCACTGGGCCGCATGACGCAGGTCGATCCTTTGGCCGACCGGTACAGTTCCTTCTCAACCTATAACTTTGCCTTTAATGATCCTGTGTTTTGGAATGATGTAAGTGGGGCCGACCCTGCCAGTGATGCTTTTGACAGAGCTGACCAAGTCTTTGATAATTTATGCTTCCCCGCAGAGTTACTCGTTTCGAGAACTCTGCGCGAATGATTGAAGCCGGTATTCCTATTTGAGATAGAAATGATAAACTCAGGCTATGAGTGTTCGTAGGGAGATACCGGAATATGATGGTATTTATTTCATT
>JAEUUB010000347.1 GCA_016787745.1 Cyclobacteriaceae bacterium | reverse complement strand
GGCATCATTTCAGCGAATACCAGCTACAATTTCTTTAACGATATAGCGGCCGATATAAATCAGTGGAGTGGTACCGTAATGAATATTGAATTGCGTCAGCCAATTTTTGCCTATAACCCACTGAAGTGGGACAAGCGTATTCGGCCGGTAATATTTGAAGAGTCGAAGCGAATTTTTGTTGAGCGGCAGGAGGGGATTTCGCGCGATGCGGTTAGTTTATTTTTTGATGTGCTTCGGCAACAAGTTAATGAGCAGGTAGCGCGATTTAATTTGGCAAACAACGATACCATTTATAAGATCGAACAAGGAAGGTATAATATGGGTACCACCTCGCAGGATAAACTCTTGCAGGTTGAACTTCAATTGCTGCGCTCACGACAGGAAGTAGCCCAGGCACAACTTGAATTGGAAAATGCCCGCCTTCAGCTCCGGTCCTATATCGGGTTAAAGGATGGCGACAGTTTTGAACTTATTCTACCTGAAAATATTCCCTTGTTTGATGTAACCATTGAACAGGCTTTGCAATATGCTATTTTGAATCGGGCTGATTACATCGCATTTGAACGGAGAAAAATGGAAGCAGAAAGTCAGGTGGCGCAGGCCAAAGGGCAACGCTACCAAACTACGCTTAGCGCTAGCTATGGATTAAACAATGTAGGAGGCACCGTGTCGGATTTATACAATGATCCCTCCAAACAACAAATTGCCAATATCTCATTTAACGTTCCTTTGGTGGATTGGGGTAGAAATAGAGCCATGATGCAAACCGCTTTGGCCAATAAGAGATTAACGGACTACGTGATTGAACAAGATAAAATAATCTTTGAACAAGAGATTATTACCAAGGTTCGGCAATTTGAAATGATGCGTTTGCAGATAGAGATAACCAAAAAGTCGGATGAAGTGGCCCAGGAACGCTATAACGTTGCCCAGAACCGATACCTTATTGGAAAAATTGATATTACCAATCTTAACATTGCCCTTACCGAAAAAGATAGTGCCAAACGCAGCTATCTGGACGCGCTTAAATCTTTCTGGACCGCTTATTACGACTTGAGAATGTTAACGTTGTATGATTTTGCAAACCAGCGGTTGTTGTATACACCCGAAACGGAATAAGAAAATAAGGAAGCGGATAGTGCTTTGATTTTTTACAAAGACACGCCTCGTTTCCATGGAATAAAATCATCCTGATTTAGTAAAACCGCTTTTGGTTTTATTCGGCCGCTGGCCACCTCAATTACAAAGTCCAGAATTTCTTCCCCTTTTTCTTCAATGGTTTTTTCACCGGAGATAATAGCCCCACAATCAATGTCAATAATGTCGGGCATTTTCTTAGCCAGCTTTGTGTTGGATGAAAGTTTGATGACTGGTGTTATCGGATTTCCTGTGGGGGTACCGAGTCCTGTAGTAAACAATATCACGTTTGCGCCCGATCCGGTCATAGCCGTAGTACTTTCCACATCGTTGCCGGGCGTGCATAATAAATTTAATCCTGGTTTGGTTGCGTATTCTGTATAATCCAGTACATCGGCAATCGGAGAAGTGCCCCCTTTTTTTGCTGCCCCGGCAGATTTCATGGCATCGGTTATCAATCCATCTTTGATGTTTCCCGGAGAGGGGTTCATATCAAATCCGGAACCTACTGACTCAGCGGCATTGGAATAGGCGCGCATGAGTTTGGTAAATCGCGCGGCTGTTTCCTCATCTTTCGTGCGATTGATTAATTCTTGCTCAACACCACAGAGTTCTGGAAATTCAGAGAGAATGGTTTTGCCTCCTAACGCGGCAATCAGATCTGA
The DNA here is from genome assembly GCA_016787745.1 of Cyclobacteriaceae bacterium. Taxonomy (GTDB): domain Bacteria; phylum Bacteroidota; class Bacteroidia; order Cytophagales; family Cyclobacteriaceae; genus ELB16-189. The sequence continues at coordinate 3,986 of JAEUUB010000347.1, read as the reverse complement.
GGTGTGCCCGATGGCAGGGTTTGCCGAGATCCCCGAGAAGCCGTCCGATCCACCACACTCTAAACCAATTGTAAGTTTGCTGAGCGGTGCTGGTTTGCGCTGCGCTTTGTTTACTTCAATAAGCGCCAGAAAAGTTTTCTTAATGGCCTGCGCCAGCAATTCATTTTCCGTTCCTTCCTTCTGTTGCTCTAACATAATTAAAGGCTTGGCGAATGCAGTGTTGATGGCCGCCAGTTTGTTTCTCAAAATATCCGGTTGTGCATTCTGGCATCCTAAACTCAACACAGTAGCACCGGCAACATTCGGGTTGTTGATGTACCCCGCAAGCAAGGCGCATAAAGCTTCTGAATCCTGGCGCGTACCCCCGCATCCACCTTCGTGGGTAAGAAATTTTATTCCATCGAGATTTTCAAAAATTTTTGATTTCGATTTATTGCTTCCCTCTGTTACTGAAAGTTCATCGATGGCTTTTGTATTTCCATTCTTGTAAAGAGAAACCAGCTCGCGGACAAAGTTTTGGTAAGAGTTACTCTTTCCAAAACCAAGTTCTTCTTCAAACGCCTGGCGAATAACATGTACATTTCTGTTTTCGCAAAACACCAGCGGCACCACAATCCAGTAATTGGCTGTACCTACCTGTCCATCGGGACGGTGATAACCCTCAAAGGTTTTCGTTTTCCATTTGTCAATATTGGGAGCTTTCCATTCAAACCTATTGCTGCGTATGCTATAGCCTTCCGTTTTATGTTTTAGGTTGCCCGTGTGGAGCGCCCCACCTGCCGGAACGGGCTCAACAATTTTACCGACCAGCAATCCGTACATCCGTACTTCCTCGTTCACCTGCATGGCTTGCTCTACAAATTTGTGCTTGGCCGGAATGTCGTTTGCCAGCGTAATGGTGTTGTTATTATAAGTGATTTTTTCTCCCGATTTCAGGTCGGTGAGGGCTACCAGAACATTGTCGGTGGGGTGGATTTTCAGAACCTTATCTGCCATGTGAAAAATCTTTTGTCTGCCAAACGAGCTCTCAATCTATCGAAAATCCTTCGGTTTTAGGGGAAGTATTTGCATCTTTCACGTCAGTTGCGGTACCGCAATATTGGCATTTTAAATTCTATGAACAGGAAAAAAGTAGTGACATTTGGAGAGGTTATGATGAGGCTTTCCACGCCCTCATTTTCAAGGTTTACCCAGGCCTCTCAATTTGACGTTTTGTATGCCGGATCGGAGGCCAATGTGGCGGCTTCCCTTAGTTTGTTTGAAATACCGGCCGCTCATGTTACCCGCTTCCCGGCCAACGATTTTGGAAAAGCTGCGGTACAAGCTCTCAACAAATATGGTGTAGACACCCGTCACATTCTTTATGGCGAGGAACGCATGGGAGTTTATTTTTTAGAGAACGGTTCGATGCAACGTTCGTCAAAAATTATTTATGACCGGTTTGATTCTGCCTTTGCCCACATCCGGAAAGGGATGATTGATTGGGAGGATGTGTTACAGGATGCACGTTGGTTTCACTGGACCGGCATAACCCCGGCCATCTCGCAGGGCGCGGCCGATGTTTGTTTGGAAGCGTTGGTAGCTGCGCGCAAAAAAGGAATTACCATCTCGGGAGATATCAACTACCGGAGAAACTTGTGGCAGTATGGAAAAGCAGCCGTTGAGGTAATGCCCGGGCTGATTGAATACACGGACATAATTATTGGCGGTGCTACCGATATTGAAAACTGTTTGGGTATGAAAGCCCGGAGTTACGAAGAGGCCTGTACCCAGGCGATGAATAAATACAAGGCCATAAAAAAAATTACCTCTACCCACCGCGAGTCCATCAGTTCTTCGCACAACAAAATTTCAGCGCGGCTTTGGAATGGAAAAGAATTGGTAAACTCGAAAGAGTATGACTTAACCCACATCGTTGACCGGGTAGGCGCGGGCGATGCTTACATGGCGGGTCTTATTTATGGTTGGTTAACCCGAAAGACCGATCCGGATACCCTTGAGTTTGCCATTGCGGCCAGCGCTTTGAAGCATGGCATTGAGGGCGATGTTAATTTATCTACGGTAGAAGAAGTGGAAACCCTGGTGAAAGGGGAGAATATTGGAAAACTATTACGATGACATTTACTAAACAACAGATTGTTGCCGCTATGGCGGAGACCGGCCTTGTGCCGTTGTTCTCGCACGATGATGCAGCAAAATCGCAGGCGGTATTGGAAGCGGCATACCGCGGAGGCGTTCGTGTATTTGAAATTACCAATCGCAAGGCAAACTCGTTCGAAATTTTTAAGCACTTACGCAGCGTTGCCAATGACCTTCCGGGAATGATGTTGGGCATCGGCACCATTATGGATGCAAAGACAACACGGAAGTTTATTGAGGCCGGGGCCGACTTTATTATTTCTCCTATTCTGAAATTGGAAATGGCGCAGGTATGCCACGATCACAATGTGCATTGGATGCCCGGCTGTGCTACGCTTACCGAAATTGTTACCGCGAAAGAACACGGGGCCGAAGTGATTAAAGTATTTCCTGGTTCGGTGTTGGGGCCGCAATTTGTTTCATCAATTATGCCTGTGGTTCCGGATTTGAAATTGATGATCACAGGGGGAGTTGAACCTACGATGGAAAATTTAACAGGTTGGTTTAAAGCCGGTGCCCTGTGTGTGGGTATGGGCTCGCACTTAACTACAAAGGACGTTATTGCCAATAATGATTGGGCCGGTTTGCAAAAGAAGGTGGAAGAGATTTTGACGCTTATCAAAAGGATAAGAGGCAACTCATTTTAAATACCATTCCGTGAAGGATAAAATAGGGAACTACCGCTGGACAATTTGTGCCTTAGTCTTTTTTGCTACAACCATTAATTATCTCGATCGGCAGGTGTTGAGTTTGCTGCAACCCCGGCTGGAAGAAATTTTTAATTGGACCAATACCGATTACGCCAACATTGCCTCGGTATTTCAATTTACCTACGCAATTGCCATGCTGTTTGTAGGCAGATTGGTAGATAAACTGGGTACACGTTGGGGATATGGCTTAGCCATTATTGTCTGGTCGGTGGGGGCGATGGTACATGCGTTGGCCATCCCGATTGGCGAAGGACTTTCTGTTGTATTTGGTTGGATAGGCATTACCACGTTTTCCGTTTCTGTATTGGGTTTTATGTTTTCGCGCGCGGTATTGGCCTTGGGGGAGTCGGGAAACTTTCCCGCGGCCATCAAAGCCACGGCAGAATATTTTCCAAAACACGAGCGTTCTTTTGCGACCGGTATTTTTAATTCAGGTACAAACATCGGGGCGATACTGGCACCACTCACAGTTCCATGGATCTACCGGCATTGGGGTTGGGAAGCAGCCTTTCTTATGGTTGGCGCCATTGGTTTTTTGTGGTTGGCATTGTGGCTCATAATGTACGAGCGGCCCGAGAAACAAAAGAGACTTACCGCGGCCGAGTTGACTTACATTAACAAAGATGAAGACGATGAGAAAGCGGGGATAAAAAAAGACGGCAACGAGAACAGCGTTTCGTGGATTAAATTATTGGGCTACCGGCAAACGTGGGCGTTTGCGGTTGGAAAGTTTATGACCGATGGGGTTTGGTGGTTCTTCTTGTTTTGGCTGCCCGCCTACCTGAAGGCACAATATGGAATTATTGATGAAGCGGTGATGCTTCCGCTGGCTGTTCTTTATTCTATGTCGATGGTGGGTAGTGTGGGCGGTGGCTGGCTACCGAATATTTTTATAAAAAAAGGATACGGTGTGTTTGACGGACGCATGCGTGCTATGCTGGCAATCGCTTTATTCCCGCTGGCTATTCTCATGGCTCAACCCCTGGGCGCTATTTCGTTTTGGATTCCGGTTTTATTAATTGGTGTGGGTACCGCTGCGCATCAGGCGTGGAGCGCAAACTTATTTACTACCGTATCGGATATGTTTCCGAAAAAAACCATTGGGGCTGTTGTAGGCATTGGGGGTTTGGCGGGGGG
>JAEUUB010000320.1 GCA_016787745.1 Cyclobacteriaceae bacterium | reverse complement strand
CAATATTTTTTTTGTCTGGGCTGTAGCCACGCTAAGGATTTAGGGTAAGATAGGGTTTTATTTTTTTATAAAACGCTTCATCCACCAAGGCTATTTTATGAAGATCCTCGACCGTGTTAAATCTGCCGTGCTGAAAGCGATGGGAGGCTATTGCTTTCGCTAAAGGGTAGGTAATGTATGGATGGGCGGCTAACTCTTTTTCGGATGCGGAATTAACGGATATCTGAATCGGTGTAAAATTGTTCGATACATATGCGTACTGCGTTAACTCATTGATTACAGTTGAGTCCAGTCCATACACTTCCTGCAATTGATTCATTGAAACAAAACCACCTAATTGATTTCTATACTTAATGATTCGTTGCGATAGCTTTGTGCCGATTCCATAGATGGCCATTAATTGGGTGGTATCCGCTTCATTCACGTCAAAGGATGCTATCTCAATTTTATCAGGTTCTTTCTTAGTCGGTAGTTTCTCATTAGGTGCTTTTACCTCACTAACGGGTATTATAATGTAAGGAACGAGTCTTTCGTAAAATACTGTATCCATACCATAGATTTTAAGTAAATCGGATTTGGATTTAAAACGACCCTGCTTATTTCTATAATTATCAATTCTCCTGGCCAGGGCTGGAGCGAAACCCAGTTGAATTAATTCAGTGGTAGAAGCTGTATTCGGATCAAAGGAGAATAAGACTGGGCTTGGATGTTGAATGGAGTCTGCAGGCTCATTCCATTGCCACTGGGCGATAAGGCTATCCAAAATTTTTGATTCTGTAGTATAATTTCTCTTTTTACCAGTGAACAGTAACCGATATGCAGGCATAATACATATCCCTATCAGCAGAAGCGGAAGTAAAATCAGAAAGGCTCGGGTTTCGGTACGTGAAAACCCAAAGAAAGCGCGAATCAAAGCCCTGATACGATTCATCCTAAGAAATTTAATAAAATCCCGATGTTAATTCAACGAGGCCTTTATCGCGTTAAGGATCGGATTTTGAATTCGAATTAAATCGGACGCGAACTTTTGATTAACTTCTAATTCA
>JAEUUB010000279.1 GCA_016787745.1 Cyclobacteriaceae bacterium | reverse complement strand
CGCGGACATAAAGCGTTATACACGTTTGAGATCAATGGCGAGCATGCGTCTATACGGTGGGATCTGCATGATTTGAATCGGTTGGAGTATTTTGATCATCGCGATGAATCGATCGTGCGGGGCTGGCGATCCATCCATGTTACGGATGGCGATCAGCCGTACATGGATAAGTGGTGGGTGCCGGGCTTAGGTATTGGCTACGAACACAGTTTCATTCATCAGGTGGCCGACTTTTTAAAATGTTTGGAAACCGGAAAGCCGTGTGCACCTACTTTTCAGGATGCTCTGGAAACCCAAAAGGTATGCGAAGCTGTGATTGAATCCGCCAACACGCGCAGTTGGAAAGATACTGGTGTGGCGTGGACCGGATGATGGTGGTAACCCATCTCAAAAATACTTTGTCATTGCGGGCCTGCCTGTGCGTAGCCGCCTTCGTATAACTTCGTGCGGGTAGGTGCTTCGGCAAAGGCAGGCATTGACCCGCAATACCAGACACCTTAACTCAGAATTTAGTTATCTTTAAATTATTAAACATGTATGCTATGAAAAACATTCTGGTTATTCTCCTCGCTTTTGGTGTTGCTTTAATCTCTTGTGATAAACCCGCTGAAAGATATGGCGGAGTTACGTTGTACACCGTGCGCAACAATATGAAAGCTAACCCGGATTCCACACTTCAGGCTCTGGCCGATATTGGCTATAGAAATATTGAAGTGGCAGCAGGGTATAGTGATGGAAAATATTTTGGTATGGCACCTGCCGACTTTAAAAAGAAATTGACCGACCTTGGCTTCACCCCACTAAGCGCTCACCAAAATGAAATCACCTTCGATAATGTAGATCAGATTATTGCGGACGTAAAGGCTGCCGGGTTTCAGTATCTGGTTATTCCGGTTCCCCCCATGGGCCACTTCCGGTTTAATGCAGAAACCCGAACTCTGAACATGAGCGACAGTGTGGAATTTGTAACGGATGTATTGAATAGGGTGGGAAAGAAATGCACCCAAGCAGGAATAAAGATGCTATATCATAATCATGATTTTGAATTCAAGCCTAATGCGAATGGCATCATACCCATGGATTACTTCCTGGAACATACCGACCCGGCTCACGTTAATTTTCAACTTGATTTATATTGGATCACTAAAGCTGGTGGCGACCCCCTCGCTTATTTCAAAAAGTATCCGGGAAGATTTAAGATTTGGCATATCAAAGACATGGACAGCCAGGGCAGGTTTGCTCCGGTGGGTACAGGCACCATTGATTTTAAAGGAATCCTGGCTGAGAAAGAACTTGCCGGCATGGAATATTTTATTGCAGAGCAAGACATGACCTTCGATGGTATGACTCCCATACAATCCGTTACCATCAGCTACAAAGGCATGAAGGATCTCGGGTTTTATTGAAAATGTTTCCAAAATTTGAGACGCATGGGAAAGCTCTCGGCATTCCTCTTTATATCCCTGGATGGATATTATAAAGATAAGCAGGATGGAATTGAATGGCACGAGCATACAGAAGAAGGGAATCTTTTTTCGGAGGAAAGTTTACGTCATGGCAACACGTTGTTATTCGGACGTAAAACGTATGAGCTAATGCATTCCTTTTGGCCTACGCAGATGGCGCATCAAACCTATGCGGAGGTAGCCAGAGGAATGAATGAATCTGAAAAGATTGTAATATCCGACTCGCTGAAATCCTCGCCCTGGAAAAACACCCGAATCATAAGCAAAAATTGGATAGACGAGATCAGTCAGTTAAAAATGACGACCAATATAACTCTTTTGGGAAGTGGCAGTATTCTGACTCAACTGGCCGAAGCGGGTACAATCGATCAGCTACAATTTCTCATCGATCCAATCGTTTTGGGATCGGGCACACCCGTTTTTAAAGGCATAAAACGCTCCATGAATTTTAAACTTGCTGCTTCAAAGACATTTAAAAACGGCTCGCTTCTGGTAATGTATTCAGTTTTGTAAACCACCTTGCCTCCCCGGTAATTATCAGCATCGTCTTACAAAGGCGATGCTTTTTTTATAACCTCTTAATGGCAAGATTCCTGTATCGATGCGCGGCACCGGGCCGCCACGAACTTAATGGCATTCCATTGCTGGCCGTGGGGGAGTAGACGGCCGTCCAATGGCATTGCAACGCAATCATTCCTTCGGTGGCTCCGCCAATAAAATCGTTTTTTGTTTGTTGTACATCCCACATTTGTTCGCCATTAATCCAAAGGGTAAGGTGCGGAATGTCTCCCGTCATGCGGATGCGAAAGGAATTCCAGTCGTTTGTTTTCCAAACATTTTTATAGGCTGCAGCCGAGGCGGGCTCGCTTACCGGAATTCGTTCGCCCACCAGGTCACCGGTGTTGCCGGGTAATACCAATTCAATTTGATATGCGGACCCGCCTTCATTCGATCGGATAAAAATTCCGCCATTGGCGAACGAGTCAATCTTTACTTCTACGTAAAGTTCAAAATCTTTGAATACCTCATTGGTCATTAATAAACCTCCCTGTCCATAAGGATTTTGATTGGCTACAATGGCTCCGTCTTCCACAAAAAAATTCGGTGTAGTGCCCTGATGAGTTGTTCGACTCACATGCCAGCCTTTCAGATTCTTTCCATTAAAAATGGGTTTAAATCCTTCCGGTATCTGCGCGTACGCATGACAACTTAACAATACAAACAGAGTTAAACATTTCATCCTATGTAATTTTACCATTACGGATTGCCAACAGGTTTCTCCATCACCACCCTAAATCCCACATCGTATTTACTGCCGGGGCCACCGGCATGCGTCATGTACGTTGCATTTTTAACATCGCCATAAAATGGAGCGCCTTTCAATACATGTTCTTTTCCTTTTTTTAAAGGAACCGGATCGGCAAACAACTTTTCATTATAAAAGTCTTGAGTCCATTCCCACACATTGCCCAGCATATCGTACAAGCCCCACGCGTTCGGTAATTTTTGCCCGATGGGTTGCGTGGTTTGCTTAGCAATTTGGGCCGTGGCCTGAATATCCTTCCATGAAATGTCTTCTTCAGCGCCTGCGCGGGCTGCGTATTCCCATTCAAACTCAGAAGGCAGCCGGTAGGTTGCTTTTCCTTTTTCAAGCTGATTTAGTTTTTTTATAAATGCCTGCGCATCTTTCCACGAAATATTTTCTACCGGATGTTGATCCGCATCGGGTAAATCTTTAAAGTGCGATGGGTTGGTGCCCATCACTTTTTTCCACTGGGCCTGTGTAACTTCAAACTGGCCGATGAAATAGGGCTTTGAAATGGCAACGCTAAAACCCGGAAGAGATGCTTCCCTGGCAAGTTCATCGGAAAGTTTAAAATCGGAATCGGGCAGTTGCGGCAAACCCATATCATCCGATTCATTTCTTCGATACTGTTCCAGAAATCCAAACCGGGTGGTAGTGGGTTGAAATTTTCCTACTACCATCGAGCCTGGTTTTATTTCGATAAATGACATCCCGATTGTATTCACATAATCTGATTTGGGCTGAGCATATAGCCGGGAGCCAAAAACGAATACGAGAATCAGCAATTTGTATTTCATGGATTCCCTTTTTTAAACTCGATGGACGAAAGCGGAAACAATGAGTCTTCCGCTTTTGCCTCTGTATTTTTAAAAACAAAATAGATCGGATGAAAGCCCTGTATTTCTTTTATGGTAATAACCGATGGTATTGTGAACGAACTTTTGTCGGAGCCGGGTCCGAAAAATTTTGAGAGGTCAAGCGCGGGAAGTTGGTTATCTATTTCCACGCCTTTTTCAGGACTTCCCGGTGGAGGCGCAAAGGCTCCGCGGTAGCGAACATTGAATTGCTTTGGCATCAGATTCGTTTCCCCCAGCAGTTCTCCATTTTCTGAATCCATGTGTACTTCAATTTTTCCACCTTTATAAATATCATACAAATGCCAGTTGGGTTGAAATGAAATTTCTTTAATCCCCGTAAGGTCAAGATGGTTGAACGCGATATACGAATTTGGCCTGGCAGTGAGGAATGTGTATTCGTCTAACTGATCGCGGATGACACCCTGTTGAAGGTCGGCATGGATGGCTGCTACTTTTGGACTTTTTAAAATCACAATCGATTCGCTTGACAAGGCAGGTAAGCCCTCGCTCCCCCGATCGGTATAGGCTGCTCTTAATAAAAACGAACCTAATCCGTTATCCTGTGCTGGTCTCTGAAATTTATATTCGCCTGACAAAGGCAACTCAGGTTTTTTAGTATGATTCAGAATATAGTTTACGATAACACGCGCGTTGGCCGGAGTTATTGTTGGATGTGCAGGCATGGCAGTTTCTGAATCCCACGTACCCGAACTTCCGTTTCTTATTTTATCAATCAATACGTCCGTTGCTTTTGTATGGCTTTTATATTTATCAGCAATCTGATCGAAGGAAGGACCAATGCCTTTTTCTTTTTCATTGTGGCAAGTTCGGCAGTCACTTTGGGCCATCAGAGATTTTGCAATAGCAAAGCGCGAAGCTTCGCCATGGGTAACAGTAAGGGCAGGATAATCAAAACCTTCGGATAAGTAATCAATACTTAACGCAACTGCGTCCTCAGGTATACCCTTTCCCAGAACTCCATCTTCTTTATCCGAAACTGTGGTTTGATATTTAATTGTATTTCCGGCAAAGAAAAAGGTTTGATTACCCTCCACCCGAAGCGAAATGGTCGGGGCTTCATTTCCTGCAGTAACCTGAACCGAGGTTGAGTTTGATAAACCTTTTGTATCCGTAACAGTTAACGTGGCTTTATACACACCTGCGTTTTCAATCGTGAACTCAGGATTTTTGTTTGTTGAAGTAAGTTCTGGTTTTCCTTCCGAAACAACAGACCATTTATAGGTGAGGGGATCTCCATCATAATCCATCGTTCCCTTCGAAGATAAGTTGAGTGTTAAAGGAATCGAACCGCCCTGCTTATTGGCCGTGATTTGAACAACCGGTTTTCTGTTACCGGCATTGTACTCAATGCGCACCAGCCGCGATTCAAGAGGCGAGTTGGCGGTGTTGCCGCCATATTCCAATACATACAAATCTCCGGAAGGACCAAATTTGATGTCAATGGGTTGACGTGGATGATAGTCCGGTGCGAAGTGTTCCATATCCTTATAGGTTCCATCTTCATTCATAGAGATCGCCATAATCCAAAACCGCGATAAGTCTGCAGCCAGCCACTTGCCTTCATAGTAGGCCGGGAAGGGGCGAACCGGGTTTTTAAAATCAGCCCGATGAAAAATCGGCCCACCAATTGCGCAGCGGGAACTCGAACCCACTAACGGAAATTTTTCGGAGGGCCCGTAGGGATAAGAAATGAACGCTGGTTGTGCGGGGGGTAATTCCGTAAGCCCTGTATTATTTCTTGATCTATTGTATGGCTTTGCCGGATCTTGTTTTTCGCCCAGTGTATTGGTGATATAATCATACATAGGGTATGCTTTATTTTCACCAATAAAGTAAGGCCAGCCAAAAAAACCCGGAGCCTTCGCCTGATTTAATTCATCGTATCCCATAGGACCTTTTTCTGAATCCCTGTCCGCATCGGGCCCCACCTCGCCCCAATAAAGAAATCCGGTTTTGGAATCAACTGATACGCGCCAGGGATTACGGTGCCCCATACTATAAATTTCCGGGCGAGTACCTTCCCTTCCTTTGGGGAAAAGATTTCCATCAGGAATTGTATAGGTTCCGTCAGGCTCCGGATGGATTCGGATAATTTTTCCACGCAAATCGTTTGTATTGGCTGCTCCGCGTTGGTCATCAAACTGAAGCCGGTCGGGTCGTTCGTCTGTTTGAGAGTATAACGAGTTACCCGTGTTGTTGCCGATGGTTAAGTAAAGATTTCCGTTAGCATCCCAGGTCATGCCGCCTCCGGTGTGGCTGGTGCTTTCGCGATCGCTGGGTACCTCCAGTAAAATTTTCTTACTGGACTGAATCAATGAATCGTTCACCAGATCCCACCGGGTTAGAAAAAATTTAGAGATTGTCGCATCGGCATAATAAAGATAAATCCAATTATTTGTTTTGAAGTTTGGATCGGGGATCATACCTACCAAACCTTGTTCGCTATGGGTGAATACAGGTATTGAACCGATTTTAATTACAGTCTCGTTACGCGCATCCCATTTTTTGATTGTTCCATATCGCTCAATGATAATGGCCGATCCGTCTTCCAGCACATCAAACATCATCGGTTCATCCAGCGCACCAGGAGGCGTTACCACCACGGGTGTAAAACGATTGGCTTCCGGTTTTACAACCTCCATGTTCTCAGCGCTTTTTTCCTGCGAACATGCCCCTATCAAAAAAAGGAGAAAGAAATACTGCGAAATGTCTCTTGTCTTAATCATTCAACCCCTGGTATACGAACGCTTTGTAGGAACCTTCAATCTCATCCGCATGCGCGCCCCACATTTGCCGATAGAATAGTACAACCATTTTCTCCTTGGGATCAACCCAATAAATAGTTGAAAAAGCCCCGCCCCATGAGTAGGTGCCCACCTGGTTAGGGTGCATGCTGCTGCCTTTTTCTGTTACGATGGAAAATCCTAAGCCAAATTTATTGTCTCCTAAAGACAAATCTCCAATTTGATTCATCGTCATCATGCGCACCGTATTTCTGCTTAAAAGGCGGTGACCGTTATATTCTCCGTTGTTTAAAAGCATTTGCAGAAACAGGGCGTAATCGTAAATGGTGGAAGACAAACCGCCCCCACCAGAGAAGTACGATTTTTTGCGCAGCGGAAAATTCATATCGCCCCCCAGGGCTGTTTTATAGATTTTAAGTCCGGTAGAATCTTGCATAAAAAAATTGACGAGTCGATCGGCTTTTTCTTCGGGTACATTAAAATAGGTGTCATGCATTCCGAGCGGTTGAAAGATTCGCTGATAAAAAAAATCTTCGAGTGTTAACCCCGACCAGATCTCTATCAATCGACCTAACAAATCAATATTTAATCCGTACGTCCACTTTTCACCCGGTTGGTGAATAAGCGGCAAAGAACCCAACCGATTCATGGCATCTTCCAAAGTGCCTTCATAAACATCTAATCCTGCGGTAATATTATTCTTGGCATAGATTGCATTTTCTGCCAGACTTCCGATCTGGGCATAGCCAATACCCGAAGTATGAGTCAGTAAATCACGAATGGTAATGGGCCGCTTAGCGGGAATGGTTGTGTAGGTCGTGTCCTTCGCGTTGAATTTATCCAGCACTGTTGCATTGGCAAAGGAGGGAATGAATTTTGAAACCGGATCTTCCAGTAGAAATTTCCCTTCTTCATAAAGCATCATTACGCCTACACTGGTAATTGCTTTGGTTTGAGAGGCAATCCGAAAAATATCGTCACGTTTAAGCGCTTCTTTGGTTTCGAGATTGTTATAGCCTGTTGCTTTGTAGTAAACAATTTTTCCATCGCGTGCAATCAGAGCCACTGCACCGTTGATCCAGCCATCCTTTACCCACGTGTTAAGCGCAGTGTCCAGCCGCGCCAGCCGCTGTGCGGAAAAACCGGCAGATTCAGGAGAAGATTCTTTTAAGACCGGGGTCGTTTGATTTTTTTTCTCTTCGCACGAGAAGAGAAAAAGAACAAGAATAAAGGGGAGGGTGCGTTTCATGGGGTAAAATTTAATCCTGTTTAAGATACAATTTTTATTTTTGATTGCTTATT
>JAEUUB010000269.1 GCA_016787745.1 Cyclobacteriaceae bacterium | reverse complement strand
AGGTCATTTCCTTTACCGTAAAAGCTTTTTTCACCTTGCGGGGATCAGCCGTCATCATACCATCTACATCCGTCCAGATTTCAAGTGATGAGGCGTGTAGCGCAGCCGCAAAAATTGCCGCTGTATAATCAGATCCACTCCTTCCTATTGTTGTTGTTTCGCCCGAAAGAGAAGAGCCAATAAATCCGGTAATTATCTGCAATGAATCATTGTTTGCAAAATATTCCTGAATGCGTTGATTTGTCAATGAAAAATTAATACGCGCATGCCCAAACTGACTATCCGTGCAAACCACCTTTCGGGCATCTAAATAATCAGCCTTTATTTTTTGATCTTTGATGGCTTCGGCAATAATGTATGCTGAAAGCCTTTCCCCAAAACTCATAATGTAATCAAGCGTGCGGGGAGTTCGCTCCTTCACCAAAAAGACCCCGTGAAGAACATCTTCAAGCTCGTTAAAAGTAAATTTAACCTGTGCAATTACACTGCTTTGTCTTTGTATTCCGATCAAATCTCTAACCGTGTCTAAATGGCGGTTCTCAAGCAGGCGCAATTGAGCTTTATAGGTGTCGTCTCCGGCTAACGCGGTCGCACTAAGAGTAATTAAAGTATCCGTTACTCCACCAAATGCTGAGAATACAACCGCACATTTATTTTCGCGCAGGTATGGCTTAAGGATTTCAATCACTGATTTGATTCGGACCGGAGTGGCTACAGATGAACCACCAAACTTTAAAATGTTCATAATAAAAGAAAGAAATTAACTCGAGCGAGAATTTTAAATTGAGAAGAGATTAAATATGTTGGAGAAGGCAGAATATGTTGGGAGCTACCCCGTAATAATCGTTGTCGAAGTAATGGTCTCAATAAAAATTGAACCAGTGTTTACAGGAGATGTGTACAGAGTTGACACGCGTTTCGATTATTTCATGCAATAAGCAAATAGGCATCGTGTATTGCAAAAAAAATGATGACTTTTGTAAAACTTTAAACCCGAACTAACAGTTAGTAGTCCACTCATCTGCATTATGATACGCAAGAAAAAGCACCCAAAAGAATCGTTTGTTAATATGACCGAATTGGTTTTACCAAACGACACCAATACCCTCAACAACCTGATGGGTGGCCGACTGATGCATTGGATGGATATTGTATCGGCCATAGCCGGACAAAAGCATTGCAACAGTACGGTTGTAACTGCTTCGGTCGATAATATTTCCTTTAGGTCTCCCATTCGCCTGGGCGATGTAGTAACCCTTAGAGCACGGGTTACCCGAGCTTTTAATTCCTCTGTAGAAATCCGTATTGATGTGGATGCGGAAAATATCCCGGAAGGAAAAAAGATCGAAAGCAACTCTGCTTACTTCACGTTTGTGGCGGTAGACAATGAAGGTCATCCCGTGGAAGTTCCCGAAGTAGTTCCGGAAACGCCTGAAGAAACAGAACTGTATAATGGCGCACTGCGCAGACGACAACTAAGACTAATCCTTTCAGGAAGAATGAAGCCTGCAGAAGCCAACGAACTTAAATCTATCTTTGATATTAAGGAAGCATAATGCAATCGAATGAATTAACTGTACTTTATCAGGAGGAATTGTATTCAATTCCCACCCCATTAATTATTATATTTTCTAAACCCTGGAATACTCTCACAGAAGAAGAATTGGTAACACTTACCCGGATG
>JAEUUB010000260.1 GCA_016787745.1 Cyclobacteriaceae bacterium | reverse complement strand
GAACGAGGTAACATTTGGATTTTTGAATAAGATCACCTACCGGGAAAGCATTAAAGAGCGACTTTTGGAATTGAACAATTATGAAAAGCTTAGCTCACCCTTTCGCCAAGGAGAATACTATTATTTTTATAAGAACACCGGATTACAGAATCAATCCGTTCTGTATCGCAAAAAAGGTGAGCAGGGAGAGCCAGAGGTATTCTTGGATCCCAATACCTTCTCAAAGGATGCCACCACTACCATGCGGGGATTATCCTTTTCGAAAGATGGCTCTCTGCTGGCATTTCAAATTGCCAAAGGCGGAGCGGATCGAGCGGAAGCGGTTGTAATCAGAACCTCCGATAAGACATTGGTTGAGGACACCATTCGAAATATGAAACAAAGTGGAATTTCCTGGAAGGGAAATGAGGGGTATTATATTAATCGATTTGTAGAGGGGTTGAAGAGTAACCTGGCGGCAAAGAATGAATATCAGCAATTGTATTATCATAAGTTAGGAACATCGCCTTCTCAGGATAAAGTCGTTTTTGGTGATAAGCAAAAGAGAAGATTTGTAGGAGGATATGTAACTGAAGATGAGGACTACCTGGTTATTACAGCCTCCGAGAGTACCACCGGCAATGAATTGTACGTTCAGGATTTAACCAAGCCGGATAGCAAAATCATTCCCATAAAAACTGGATTTGAGAGCGATCAGTATGTTGTTGATAATGATGGCTCAAAACTTATTATCTATACAAATCTGAATGCTCCAAACTCTAAAGTAGTATGGGTGGATGCCTCCAATCCCTCATTCGAAAACTGGAAAGATTTAATTTCCGAAACAGAGAACTCATTAAATACATCAACCGGTGGCGGTAAAATATTTGCGCACTACCTGGTAGATGTGAAAACACAAATCAAACAATACGACTTGAATGGGAAATTGGAACGTGAGGTTGAACTTCCCGGCATGGGGACAGCTTATGGATTCGGTGGCTGGAAGGATGATCAGATTTTATATTACACATTTACTTCGTTCACTTACCCGCCTACCATTTTTAAATACGAGATAAAGTCGGGTAAGTCTACAGAACATGAACGCCCCGCTGTTAAATTCAATCCGGAGGATTACGAAACCAAGCAGGTATTTTACTCCAGCAAGGACGGCACAAAGATTCCAATGTTTATTGTACACAAAAAGGGGATTGAACTTAATGGAAAAAACCCTACTTGGTTGCATGCGTATGGTGGGTTCAGTATTAGTTTAACACCATCTTTTAGTACTTCAAGAATTGTATGGCTGGAGAATGGCGGGATTTATGCACAACCAAACCTTAGAGGAGGCGGGGAGTATGGAGAGAAATGGCATTTGGCAGGCACCAAGATGAACAAGCAAAATGTGTTTGATGATTTCATTGCCGCGGGGGAGTATTTAATTAGCGAAAAATATACATCCAGTGAGTACCTGGCCATCAACGGAGGTTCTAATGGCGGGTTATTAATTGGTGCTGTAATGGCTCAACGCCCTGATTTGGCAAAGGTGGCGGTGCCTCAGGTGGGAGTAATGGATATGTTGCGTTACAACAAGTTTACGATTGGGGCTGCATGGGCAACGGACTATGGAACCGCTGAGGATTCAAAGGAAATGTTTGAATATCTGAAAGCGTATTCACCCGTGCATGCATTGAAACCAGGTGTTAATTATCCGGCTACGCTCGTTACTACAGCAGATCATGATGATCGTGTTGTGCCTGCCCATAGCTTCAAGTTCGCGGCTACCTTACAGGAAAATCAGGCGGGTTCAAATCCTGTGCTTATACGCATCGATGTAAACTCAGCGCACGGCTCTTCAAACATTACGAAGAGCATTGATCTGATTGCTGATTATTATTCATTCGCGTGGTATAATATGGGCGTGGTTCCACCTATGGTGAAGAAGGATCTTTAGAAGTGCAAAATTTTAAAGTTGAAAGTATAGAACCCTGACTTTATACTTTCAACTTTCGACTTTGAGTTCCTTCAGCTTTAAAGCAATTTTCTCCCCCACAAGTTCGGTTAGTTCTTCTACGCTGGCTTCTTTAATTTTCTTTACTGATTTGAAGTGCGATAAAAGTTTGTCGGTTGTTTTTTTTCCAACACCGGGAATGGTTTCCAGTTCTGTTGAAAGTGAAACTTTGCTTCTTTTCAGCCGGTGAAATGTAATGGCAAATCGGTGCGCCTCATCGCGAATACGTTGAATCAATAGAAGCGCGGGCGATTTTTTACTGATCAACAATGGAAGCGGATCTTCCGGATAATAAATTTCTTCCAACCGTTTTGCGATACCAACAATTGGAATTTTTCCATACAAGCCAAGTTCTTGTAGGGCTTCGCAGGCACTACTCAATTGTCCTTTTCCGCCATCCACAATAATTAACTGCGGATATTCACCCTCTTCTTCCATGATTCGTTTGTAACGTCTGCCCACAATTTCTTTCATGGATGCAAAATCATCTGGACCTACAACCGTCTTTATATTAAAATGACGATATCCTTTCTTGTCAGGTTTGCCATCCACAAACCGAACCATAGACGCAACCGGAGAACTTCCCTGAAAGTTAGAGTTATCGAAGCATTCAATAATTTTTGGATATTGATTTAAACGAAGATCGGATTGCATGATGTGAAGCACTTTGTTTTTCTTCGATTTTTGCTCTTCCTTGTTTATTTCTTTTTCCCGCTTTTGGTACAATGCATTCTTGAGTGATAGGTCGATCAGTTTTTTCTTATCCCCAATTTGAGGAATTACGTTTTCAAATTCATCCGACTTTACAAGCAACGGAAGGTTGGTATACACTTCGGGATTGCTGCTTCTGTAAAGCGTGCGCAACTCCTGCACTACCAAACTTAAAATTTCATCATCGGCTTCTTCCAGTTTCTTTTTTACTTCCAGGTTTTTTGAAAGAATAATGGCGCCTTCGCGGATTTGCATGTAATTAACATAGGCGTCTGTGCTAGTACTGGTAATCGTAACTACATCAATCTCACTCAACTTGCGATTAACCACCAGGGATTTTGTCTGAAATTTTTCAAGTAAGTCGAGCTTGCGTTTATAGATGGCCGCTTTTTCAAATTCCATCGCTTCCGAAGCTACCTTCATTCTGCCAGTGAACTCATTTTCAACTACACTTAAATCGCCTTTTAAAATATTACGCGCCTGCGCAATTTCCTCCAGGTAAGAATTTTCATCTTGCAACCCTTCGCAAGGCCCTTTACAATTTCCAATGTGAAACTCCAGACAGACTTTAAACTTTTTTTGTTCAATATTTTCCTGCGAAAGTAAAAGCGAGCATGTGCGGATAGAATATAGCTGGCGCACCAACTCCAACACACTCTTCATGGATACGACACTCGTATAAGGGCCAAAGTATTCGCCTTGCTTGGGTAAATACTTACGGGTATAGATAATTCGCGGAAAGCGTTCTTTTAAAATGACGAGGTAAGGAAATGTTTTATCATCCTTTAAAAGAATGTTGTATTTGGGCTGATATTGCTTAATGAAATTATTTTCGAGCAGAAGCGCATCAAACTCAGTATTGGCAAGTGTGAATTCAATCTTATTAATTTCAGAAACTAATTTTTCTGTTTTGCGATTGTATTGTGATTGTTTGTTGAAGTAGCTACTTACCCGCTTCTTTAAACTTTTGGCCTTGCCTACATAAATCAGCGTGCCTTCTTCATTGTAGTACCGGTAAATGCCGGGCGAATCAGGAAGGGATGAAGCAAAATCTTTTAAGTCGGGCTGCACATGCTAAAATTACGAAGGACTTATTTAAGAAGTACAAATGATGAATGACGAATGTTACTATGAATTCGTTCATACTTTTAAAAACTCGTAATTCCGAAATTGTTAATTGTTAATGTCCCAGGGTTTTTCATCGATTAATTGAATGGAATCCTGCACGGTGTGCCGGGCACAGTCAAGAGTCATGTCCAGTCCGCTGGAGGGGCGCTTAAATTGTCCTTTAGTAATTCCACTTTGTGGATCGGCATAAGCTTTAAGCATAAAGGCTTCCCAAATAGGTCGGGCGGTTCGTCCACCCTGGCCAAATAACCAGGAAGGAAAATGAATGGCGCGCTCATCGCCTCCGGTCCAGGCCCCTGCAACTAAATCATGAGTTACGCCAATATACCAGCCATCGGAAGCATTGTTGGTGGTCCCTGTCTTGCCCCCGATTTCATTATCAATACGAAGTTCTCGATTCAATCCTCCTGAGGTTCCTCCTTCTTCTTCCACACCACCTCGCAACATGTAAAGCATTTTATATGCGGTTTGCTCATTGATGGCTTCACGGGTTTTAGGATTAAAGATTTCAATCACGTTTCCGTTTTTATCTTCGATGCGGGTAAGGAAAATAGGCTGCGTACTGATGCCCCCATTCACAAAAGTTCCGTAGGCTCCTACCATTTCAAATAAAGAAACATCGCTGGTGCCCAGGCAAAGAGAGGGTACAGCATCCAATTTACTTTCAATGCCTACCCGGTGTGCAAACTCAACTACATTTTCAGCTTTCAATTCTTGCATAATTTGTCCCGTAATTGAATTGACCGACTGTGCCATAGCTTGCCGAATTGTCATTTGTGTACCCTTTCCACGACTTCCATCCGAGTTGGGCGGATACCATGGGGGTTGACCTGGGATATAAAATTGTGGAGAAATATCTTTCTTGAGCAAACAGGGAGAATACCCATTCTCCATAGCCAGTCCATATACAAAGGGTTTAAATGTGGAGCCCGGTTGCCGGGTGCCTTGCTTAACGTGATCGTATTTAAAATATTTGTGATTAATTCCACCCACCCATGCTTTGATGTACCCTGTATAAGGATCCATGGCCATAAAGCCTGTTTGAAGAAATCGCTTGTAGTATTCTAATGAATCGTAACTACTGAATAGTGTATCACGCTCGCCCTCCCAGGTAAACACAGTCATCTGTTTTTTTAGCTTAAGCATGATTTTTAGGGAGTCCGATTTTTCGCCATATTTTTCCACGTAGGCTTTGTAGGCATCTGTCTGCCGAATTCTTCGCTCCAAGAAATCTTTTATCTCGCGGCCATCATCATCTATCCACGGATTTTTCTTTCTTGTTTTCCATTCTTCTTCAAATAGCTTTTGAAGGGGGGCCATTTTTTCAGCCACCGCTTCTTCCGCATATTTTTGTAAGCGACTGTCAATAGTGGTATATATTTTTAGCCCGGAGTTGTAGAGATCAATATTTTTTCCCCGGCAGTATTGCAACATGTAGTTTCCCAGTACGGTACGGAAGTAAGTAGCAAGACCTTCATTTTGATTTTGAAAACTGTACTTCAACTCAATGGGCAAGGCCCGCATAGAATCATATTGTTCGCGCGTAGAAATTTTATACTTGTGATTATATATTTTATATAATATTTCATTACGCTTACGCAAAGAACTTTCCGGATTGCGATTGGGATCAAACAGGGTAACAGCTTGAAGCATGCCCACCAAAACGGCCGATTCCTGAA
>JAEUUB010000229.1 GCA_016787745.1 Cyclobacteriaceae bacterium | reverse complement strand
CCCATAATATTTTGAAATGGCATGCATTTGCATATCGTCCGAAAAAACAACCCCATTATAGCCTAATCGTTTACGGAGAATTCCATCGAGAATATCCTTTGAAAGCGTACCGGGATATCCTTTTGGATCCAGATTTTTATTTACAATGTGCGAAGTCATCACGCCATCCACATACCCCGAATCAATTAATACCTGGTAAGGTTTCAGTTCCGGCTCACTCCAGGTATTGGTTACATCGGCTATTCCAAAATGAGTATCTTCTTTAGAGCTTCCGTGCCCGGGAAAATGCTTGATCGATGTAATCACTCCATACTTACGATGTTGCTTGATTACTTCTTTGGCCATCATAATAACAGTATCTGGATTGGCAGAATACGAGCGTTCCGGTTTTGCAATTACGGTATTATCTTTATTGATGGCCAGGTCTACGCACGGAGCAAAGTTTACATTAAACCCCAGGCCAGCCAACGTGGCTGCGGTAGCATCCGCATAGAAGCGAACGGAATCCAACGATTTGTAACTGCCTAATGCCCCAGCCGTGATGGATCGGGTAAATCCATATTTTTCTTTTAAACGATTTACTTTTCCCCCTTCCTGATCAATGCAAATGAAAAGCGGAATAGAGGCTGCTTTTTGATAAGTCCAGGTCATTTTTTTTACACTGGCAAACGCGTTGGGTTTGTTCGGAATATTCTTTTCGAAGAAAATTAATGCGCCCACTTTTCCTTTTCGTACTTCTTCCAAAACTTTTTCATCAAGTTCGGCTTTGGGCATACCGATCAAAATCATTTGACCGATTTTTATATCGAGGAGATCAACGGCCTGGCCAAAAACAGAATCGCTAAAAAGAAAACAGAAAAAAATGAACAAGTACTTTCTCATTATCATTTATCGGTTAATATTTTTCGTGAATTGTAAATAATATTTTTTCCATGCGCCTGCGCACTTCGTTTGTACTGGCAAGGTAGTTATTATTCATTATGCTAAAGATGAATATCTTTCCCTTTTGGGTTATCAGATACCCGCT
>JAEUUB010000186.1 GCA_016787745.1 Cyclobacteriaceae bacterium | reverse complement strand
TGTTATTCGCGAGTTACAAAGTTTTGGCGCTGATGTGGAGGTGTACGATCCACATGCGGATGCAGAAGAAGTAAAGCACGAATACGGATTATCCTTACTTGAGAAACTAAACAAAAAATATAGCGCCATTGTACTGGCGGTAAGTCACGAGGATTTTAAATTGATTCAGTGGAGCGATATAAAAATGGCAAATACCATTATATATGATGTTAAAGGTTTTTTGGATAAGTCACTTGTAACGGGTAGACTTTAATGACACAGAATTCAACAGAACATGTTTTAGTAACCGGAGGAGCCGGTTATATTGGTTCGCATACTGTTGTTGAATTAATCGCGGCCGGTCATAAGATTACGCTTGTGGATTCGCTCGAACGAAGTGAGTACCGAATCATTGAAGGGATTGAATCGATAACAAATTCGAAAGTAGAATTTCATAAAATTGATTGCCTTGATTTCTCTTCGCTTGATGATTTATTTTCCAAAAACAAGTTTACATCCGTTATTCATTTTGCCGCTTATAAATCGGTGAATGAATCTGTCGTGAACCCTATTGCGTATTATAAAAACAATGTAGGCTCACTTCTTGTCTTGTTGGAGGTAATGAAGAAACATCAGGTTATTGATTTGATTTTTTCCTCCTCATGTACAGTTTATGGCCAGCCCGATCAGGTTCAAGTGAATGAATTGGCCCCTTTTAAGAAGCCGGAGTCGCCTTATGGATCAACCAAACAGATGTGCGAGAAAATATTAGAAGATGCGGCAACCGAAAATTTTAGAATAGTTTCTCTTCGGTATTTTAATCCTATTGGAGCTCATCCAAGCACATTGATAGGCGAGTTACCAATAGGAATTCCAAATAACCTGGTTCCGTATGTTACCCAAACTGCTGCCGGAGTGCGTGAAAAATTAACAGTTTTTGGAACGGATTATAATACGCCTGATGGAAGTTGCATTCGTGACTTTATTCATGTTTCCGATGTGGCAACCGCACACGTAAAGGCTATCGGTTATTTGAAATGCAAAACGGAGAAGCGAATTTTTGAGGCTTTCAATTTAGGTACTGGGGTTGGTGTTTCCGTTCTTGAATTAGTTAAGAAGTTTATAGAAGTTACAGGAGTGTCTTTAAAGTACACTTTAGGACCTCGCAGATCAGGGGATGTGGAGAAGGTGTTCGCTGATCCTGGAAAAATTAATACGCACTTTGGTTGGTACACACAATATGATTTGAGTCAATCTTTGCTGCACGCCTGGCAATGGGAGAAAAAATTAAGAGGCGTCTGACCCAATTTGTATGGAGAAAATTAGAATGGCCGATTTGCATAC
>JAEUUB010000183.1 GCA_016787745.1 Cyclobacteriaceae bacterium | reverse complement strand
GGAAAAACTCCAAAGTCCGTTTGCACCGTTTTGCTGCTTGCCACCCGGCTTACAGTCGAAATATCCATGTTAATGATTTGAGCAATATCTTTAAGAATCATGGGGCGAAGTTTTGTTTCATCGCCTTCCAAAAAATAATCATATTGAAAATCCACAATAGCGCGCATGGTTCGCAAGAGCGTATGCTGGCGTTGCTTTATCGCATCAATAAACCATTTAGCAGCATCCAATTTTTGCTTTACAAAAGAGACTGCCTCTTTCAATTTTTTATCTTTCTTATCCCCCTTGTCGTAAGCTTTAAACATTTCCGAGTACGAACGGCTGATTCTGAGCTCAGGCGCATTCCGGGAGTTTAATGCGAGCTCAAGTTTTCCATTGTTATTGGATAAAATAAAATCAGGAATTACGTATTGATTTTTGGCCATGCCCGTATTCAATTCGCCCCCGGGTTTTGGGTTTAAGCGCACAATCAGTTCAATAGCGTCTTTAATATATTCTTCATCATCCAAATCAAGCTTTTTCAGAATTTTGGCATAATGCTTTTTTGTAAACTCCTCATAACATTCCTGCAAAATGCGCTTGCCAACAATTACATCAACATCCTGCCCGTCATCCATGCGCTCAAGTTGCAACAACAAACACTCCTGCAAATTACGCGCGGCAATACCTGCCGGATCGAAGGATTGAATTCGTTTCAGAATTCTTTCAACCTCTTCCAGATTGGTTTCAATGTTTTGAGAGAAGGCAAGGTCATTTACGATGGAATCCAGATCGCGTCTGATGTAGCCATCTCCTTCAATGCTGCCAATCAGCTGTTTTCCGATTGTTAATTCGTGATCATTGAGCCCAAGGAATCCAAGTTGAGTGGAAAGGGTTTCATGGAGCGATGTTCCCATGGGAATTGGCATTTCCCGATCGTCCTCATCATCGCCATCCCCATCCGATTGCGTTTTATAACTGTTATAGTCGTCATCCCGGAGATAATCCTTAATATCAATATCCTCTTGCGAGGAAATAGTTTCCGTTTTCTCTTCCGTGGGTTCATCCGAAGGATCATTTTTGTCCTCTTCCTCTTGTTCATCTTCACCCTCCTCCAGAACTGGATTAATCTCCAGTTCTTCCTCAATCCTGTTTTCCAGCTCAGCCGTAGGCACCTGCAACAACTTAATAAACTGAATCTGCTGAGGCGATAGCTTTTGTTGAAGACTCTGATGTAAACTTAATTTCTGCATACTGTTCGTGGTAAAGTTACCAATTCAGTATCTCAGTAAAAAGCGAGTCGCAGCCTCTGGCAGGATTTTATTCAGCGGGGCTAACCTTAGCACCAGAATCGATTCTGCAAGTTGATTTTGATTAAAATTTCAAAATGACGTTTTTTGCGATCCCGATTTTGGATATATTATGAAACGATCGAAGATTAAAGGTTTATTAACATCAAGCCCTGCTGGCCAAACGGTAAAAGTAGAAGGCTGGGTACGTACATTTAGAAACAGTCAATTCATTTCCATCAACGATGGATCGACCATTCAAAATCTGCAGGCCGTAGTAGAACTCAATTCGCTAGATGAAACTACCTTAAAACGGATTACCACAGGCGCGTGTATTTCTGTAACCGGAGATTTGGTTGCTTCTCTTGGCAAAGGCCAGGCTGTTGAAGTAAAGGTAAAGGACTTACAAATTTTAGGTGATTGCGATGCAGAAGCTTATCCGTTGCAATTAAAGAACAGACCCAGTCTGGAGTATTTACGCGAAATCGCTCATTTGCGCTCGCGTACCAACACATTTGGGGCGGTGATGCGCGTTCGTCATGCCATGGCGTTTGCAATCCATAAATTTTTTAACGACCGGGGTTTCGTATACATTCATACGCCAATCATTACCGGTTCGGATGCAGAAGGCGCGGGTGCCATGTTCCGCGTTACCACGCTAAGTTCAGAAAACCCTCCACGAAATGAGCAGGGACATATTAACCACACCGAAGATTTTTTTGGAAAGGAAACAAACCTCACGGTATCGGGCCAATTGGAAGGAGAAACCTATGCGCTGGCCTTAAGTGAAATCTATACCTTTGGCCCAACCTTCCGCGCGGAGAATTCGAACACTACACGCCACCTGGCTGAATTCTGGATGATTGAGCCTGAGATGGCATTCTATGACATTCAGGACAACATGCAGTTGGCTACCGACCTGTTGCAATACCTGGTTAAGTACGCCCTGGATAATTGTGCTGAAGACCTGGAGTTTTTAAACAAGCGTGGGTTGGATGAAGAAGCAACCAAGCCCCAAGATCAACGAAGCGAATTGAGCTTACTTGATCGTTTGAAATTTGTAACAGAAAATGAATTTCAAAAGCTTAGTTATACCGAAGCGATTGATATTCTGAAAAACTCAACTCCCAATAAGAAAAAGAAATTTCAATATCTTATTGATTCCTGGGGGGTTGATTTACAGTCGGAGCATGAGCGGTACCTGGTAGAAAAGCACTTCAAAAAGCCGGTGATACTTTATAACTACCCGAAAGACATCAAAGCCTTTTACATGCGGCAAAATGAAGACAACAAAACCGTTGCTGCCATGGATGTTTTGTTTCCGGGGATCGGTGAAATTATTGGAGGTTCGCAACGCGAAGAGCGGTATGAGAACTTACTCAGACGCGTAAAAGAAATGAACCTGCCCGAAAAGGACTTATGGTGGTACCTCGAGTTACGGAAATTTGGATCCGCCCCGCATAGTGGTTTTGGGCTTGGTTTCGAACGCCTGATGTTGTTCGTTACAGGCATGACCAACATCCGGGATGTTATTCCTTTCCCGCGGTTTCCGGGCAATGCCGAATTTTAATCAATCTATTTTCTCTTAACAGCTAATAGTGGTGTAATAGCCTGGTACGCAACTTTGCGGGTAACACTGCGCCCAAAAATTTTCTCTTCCAGGCTAAGCTTGTGCGTAAAAGTTGTTAATAAATCAGCCTTGGTTTCTTTAATGTATCCGGCAATAGCCATGGTTACATCCTCCTCCAAAATCAATTTAAAATCAAGTTTGTTATAATTCATTTTTTGAATTACTCCCTCCACAGTTTGAATGGCGGCCTCCACTTTTTTGTCCATTACGGGTGCCACGTGAATCATGTGAACGGCCGATTCAAAAATTTTGGCAAACTCCACAATGATATCCAGTTCTTTCTGAATATTTTTCAAATCACTGGCATAGACAATATGTTTCAGATTTTGATAGTTAGCCAAAGCTGGAATAGCCAGAACCGGTACGGGACATTCATCGATTACGGAAACAGTGGTTCCTCCTAGGCGCGCTTTCTTCATGGCCGAAGCTCCCTGCAACCCCATAACCACCATGTTGGTAGGATGTTTCGCTACATATTTCCTTACCATTTCGGAAACCGTGCGGGCCTTCACCGGTTTAAACTCAAGTTTGTAATTTCCCTTTACCTGAGCTCTCAATTCGGCAACCAGCGCGTTGCCTTCTTCTTGCGAGACCAGAGCAACCGATTTTTCTATCTGTTTCGTCCGTAAATTTGCCTTCGGTATACCATCCACCCGTACAATATTTAAGATAGTAAAGTTTGCTTCTAACGGAGCAGCCATTTTCAATGCATATTGCATAGCCACTTTTGATAAGGGCGAGAAATCGGTAAGCAATACTATGTTAGGAACTTTCATATTGTTGAGGGTTAATAAGCCGCAAAATTACAAGGTTTGGTGTGATTTCGGTAAAAAAATTCCTGATGCCGTCACTTTGTAGAGCAAATGAGATTTACCTTGCGCCCGATTCAATTAGTCCTATTATGAAAACCCGCAACCTTCTTTTGTTTTTTCTTTTGATCCCCATTTCTTATTCGGCTTTTGCTCAAAAGATTGAAGAAAAAAATATTAAAGCCCATATTAAAGTTTTAGCTGACGATGCCATGAAGGGCCGTCAAACCGGATCGGAAGGAGAACGTATGGCGATGGAATATATCAAAAAACAGTTTACAGAGTTAAAGCTTTCAGCCGATGGCGAAAAAAACTCCTTCGAACAACCTTTCCCCTTTAAGGGTGGAACGCACGGCACCGGATCAGAGGGTACTGCTCATAACGTTATCGCCTATCTGAATAATCAGGCGGATAAAACA
Organism: Cyclobacteriaceae bacterium; assembly: GCA_016787745.1. Classification (GTDB taxonomy): domain Bacteria; phylum Bacteroidota; class Bacteroidia; order Cytophagales; family Cyclobacteriaceae; genus ELB16-189. The sequence continues at coordinate 7,413 of JAEUUB010000183.1, read as the reverse complement.
ATCATCATTGGAGCCCATTTCGATCACCTGGGTTTAGGCGAAAATGGCAGTTCTCTTGATGCGAATCCACAGGGGAAAATTCATAATGGTGCAGATGACAATGCTTCGGGTGTTGCCGGGGTTATTGAACTGGCTCGCTATTTTTCAAAAAACAAAATCAAAGAAAAAAGCAATTTCCTTTTCATCTGCTTTAGCGGAGAAGAACTTGGGCTGTTTGGTTCAAAGTATTTTACCGAACATCCAACGGTGGATTTAGGCAGTGTAAATTATATGATCAATATGGATATGATCGGTCGGTTGAATCCGACAACAAAAAGTGTTTCTGTAAGCGGCACAGGTACCAGTCCGGTGTGGGAGCCTGCATTGAAAAGTATTTCAGGAACTCAACTTTCCATTAAAACAGATTCAGCGGGAGTGGGTCCATCCGATCATACCTCCTTCTATCTAAAGAATATTCCGGTATTGCATTTTTTCACAGGATCTCACAGCGACTATCATAAGCCTTCGGATGACTGGGATAAAATTAATTACGCAGGGGAAAAAGAAGTTTTGGAATTGATTGTTACCCTCATTGAAAAAATCGACCATGAACCCAAACTCACATTTTTGGAAACTAAAAATAAGTCCATGAATTCAGCACGATCCTTTAAAGTGACGTTAGGCATTATGCCCAGCTATACATCCGACTCATCAGGTTTATTGGTAGATGGTGTTACGGATGGACGCCCGGCCCAAAAAGCAGGAATTGAAACCGGAGACATTATTACACAGATCGGGGAATACCCCATTCAGGATATTCAAAACTACATGGAGGTATTAGGCAAATTTGAGAAGGGTCAAACCGTGCCTGTGAAAGTGAAACGCAAAGCGGAGGAAATTACACTTAGGGTAACTTTCTAATTTTTCTTCTTTTCTACGGAATGCCCGCCAAATTCATTGCGTAAGGCGGCCACAATTTTCCCTGAAAAGGTGTCTTCTTGCTGAGAGCGATAGCGCATAAGCAACGACAGGGTGATAACCGGGGTTGGAACTCCCATTTCCAATGCTGTTTCAACCGTCCACTTGCCTTCACCGGAAGAATGCATAACCCCTTTAATTGACTCAAGGTTTTTATCTTTTTCAAGGGCATGCTGGGTAAGTTCCATTAACCAACTGCGCACCACCGAGCCATGATTCCAGACCTTAGAAACAGCCGCCAGATCGACTTCCGCATCATGCTTATGTAACACTTCCATGCCTTCTGCAATAGCCTGCATCATCCCATACTCAATTCCATTATGCACCATCTTGGTAAAATGGCCGTTACCCGTTTTACCACAGTACAAATATCCATTGGCTACAGAAATAGATTTAAAGAGAGATTCGCAATACGCAAATACTTCCGGTTTACCGCCAATCATAGTACAAACACCCTGCAGGGCCCCCGATACACCACCGCTTGTACCACAATCCAGATAATGAATTCCTAATTTTTCCAAGTCACGGGCCCGGTTAACTGTATCCTTAAAATGTGAGTTTCCTCCATCTATAATAATATCATCAGGCGCCAAATGATATTTAAGATTACTAAGTACCACATCCACCACATTTCCGGCCGGCACCATAAGCCAGACCACCCGTCTGCCTTGCATGGCTAAGGCTAAGTCACCGATGGTTTGCGCAGTGGTTATGCCCTCACTGGCAATATTTTCCATAGCTGTCTTATTCACATCAAATGCAACAACATCATGTCCTTTGTTCTTAAAGTTAAGAGCAAGATTGTAGCCCATTTTTCCTAAACCGATTAAGCCAATTTGCATGGTATGAGGTTTAACTGAAATATTCGATTATTCGTGTTCAACAAATTACGCGATTCTGTAAGCATTACTAAAAATTGAACTCTGTAGAATTAAGAATTATCTTATGCAACCGTTTGATATTGTACTCTATCCTCATTCTTCTCATCCTTCCTGAGCAAACTGACTCTCCACTTGAAGATAAAGTTTCTCAAATTGCTCAAATTTATGTTGATATAGGTAACCTAATGAATGATCCGGAGTAAAAACGGAGTGGTCCTTTTGGCTGCAATGAAAGGGAATATTCAATCCTTTAAAGGCTACCGCGGCTGCGCCCAGGGCGGAGGCATCATGTTCACCCGAAAGAATTAATTCTTTTCCTGTAATGGTGCTCAACAACTGAACCCAATCAAGGGAATGTGTTATTCCACCACTAACCAGCACTTTTTTGGATGGCCCACAATTGCTCTCCACGCTTTTAACGATACTTAAAATCTCAAAGCAAATTCCTTCCATAAGCGCCCGAACAAAATGTGCGCGGGTATGAGTAAGCGATACATTAAAGAAAACACCCCGCGCTTCGGGATTATATATCGGTGCGCGCTCGCCCTGAAAATACGGAAGTGCCAAAAGCCCCTGACAACCTGCGGGAACTTCGCTGGCAAGTTTTCCGAGTTCATCAAGAGTAGCCGAGGACATGAACTCTCTACTAAACCAATCCATAATTACTGTACCATTATTGGAAGCACCCCCAACAATCAACACATCTGGATCCAACAGGTAGCGAAATAATTTTCTTTCATCATCCCTAACATTCTTTCCACCAACTCTTCGCACAGCGCCACTGGTGCCTACGGTAATGGTCATATCACCCGGGTTCATTGCATTACTTCCTAGTTGCGCAAGACAACCATCGCTGCCCCCCATAAAAACATCTATACCCAAAGCCTTGGGATGTAAATCCGAGTGAGATTTTACTTTGGTCTTGTAATAGATAGAAACCGGCTCTGAAAGTTTGGAGGCAGTAAGCCCCGTAAGTTGCATCGCTTCTGTGGACCACGCTAAGGTTTCGATGTTGAACAAACCCGTTGCCGAAGCCAGGGAATGGTCAATCAAAAAATCACCACATAAATGATGAATGACAAACTCTTTGATGGAAATGAATTTATGGGTACGATGAAACGGATCGGGTTCGTGCTCTTTCCACCATAAAATCTTACATAAAGGCGACATGGGATGAACGGCTGTGCCCGTTTGCTCGTGAAGCAAGTGTCCGAGTTCGGTATTTTTAAGTTGTTTTGCTTTCGATGAACTTCGGGTATCGGCCCAGATGATAAGCGGAGATAAAGGATTACCGGCTGCATCAACTGCCAGCAGGCTGTGCATTGCGCAGCTAAAACAAATCCCCTGCAAGGAATATGAGTCCGTAACACAACTCAGAACGTCATTGATAACTTCCTTTACTGCTTTGAGAATTTGTTCCGGATTCTGTTCTGCGTATCCTGGCTTGGGGTAGTGAGTAGGATAAAATCGTTGACTACTTTTTAAAACATTACCATTTGACAGAACGGCAAGCGCCTTCGTGCTGGTGGTTCCAATGTCAATGGCAAGTACAAAAGGGGTCAACAGGATTCAGGGTCAATGAATCAGAAAAGTAAGTAAAAGCGAGGATTAATAAAATGCGAAGATTATCGCTTCAAAAATTTGTAGGTACTTTTGGATTTGAGTTTTTCATCCTGCACAGAAATAAAATAATAGCCCGAGGTGAGGTCCTTTACACGGATTCTAATTTCAAACTCATCCACTACCTCAGTTTCAAGTTCTATGGCACTACCTAAAATACTCAAACAGGTAAGTTTAACCTGCCTGGCATGAGGTGCTTCTAATTTAACATTCAGAAATTCTGTTGCCGGGTTGGGATAAATCTGAATCGACTTAATGGGATCAATGTGGCTCGCATAAAATACATCCTCCCTACCCTGACCATAAGTTAGATTGGCTATCAGGGTAAACACAAGTAAAGAAAGTATGGCTTTATTTAACCTCATTAACTTACATGTACGTTATTCAGTACCTTTTAGATGCAAGATGTAGGCCCAAAGTTTAAACCAATTTAAAATAAATTGATTGTCAGATCGTTTTAACGCACTTTTTTAAAGGCACCGGCCAAATGATCATTGATATCACCGGCAATTAGGGAAACTTGTCCGCTTTCACGGGCTGCCAGGTCACCTGCCAATCCATGAATATAAACCCCTGTAATTGAGGCTTCTACTGAAGAATAGCCCTGCGCAAGTAGGGCGGTGAGAATTCCGGTAAGAATGTCACCACTTCCCCCTGTTGCCATACCCGGGTTGCCGGTTGGGTTAAAAAATATTTTCCCATCGGGAGTGGCAATGGCAGAATACGCTCCCTTTAAGATTATTATTGATCGAATTCGGCTGGCGAACTCCTTTAACTTTTCCAGTTTATCAAAATCATTTTTCCATTTGCCTGTAAGCCTGGCGAACTCACCCGGATGGGGAGTTAAAATACTTCCTTCCGGAATTAATTTTTGCAATTCGGGATTGGCTGACAAAATATTGAGGGCATCAGCATCAATTACCATGGGCTCACTAAAAGTCTTAAGAAGATTTTCAAAACCTCGAATGGTTTCGTTTGCCTGGCCTAAACCCGGACCAATACCTATCGCGGTGAAGTAACTCTCTACTTCCCTACCCGAAAAGAAATAGGGAGAATGATCGGTTGTAGCCATTGCCTCGGGTACGGAAGTTTGAATTATGGAATATCCGTTACCTGGCACATGCACCGTTAGCAGGCCTACCCCAGCACGCAATGCCGCGCGTGCAGATAGAATACATGCACCCATTTTTCCCGTTGAGCCGGCAATCAATAGCGCATGTCCAAACCTTCCTTTGTGATCGAAACGGGACCGTGGTTTTAAAACATTTTTTACGGTTTTAAGAGTTAGCAGAGAATGGATGGCATCCACTTCTTTCAAGTACCTTTTTGTCAAACCAATGTCAATAACATGTACTTCCCCTACCCATGGCTGATTTTCTGAAAGTAGAAATGCCAGCTTGGGAACTTGAAATGTAACCGTTTGATCGGCTTTTAAAATGGTCCCTGCAGAATGCTGATCGACTTGTAAACCCGATGGGATATCGATCGCAATCTTAATCTTATCTGCGTTATTCAGGCATTCTATTACCTTCGAATAAATACCTTCGATGGGCCTATTTAATCCCGAACCAAAAATTGCATCGATCAAAATCGTGCGATCAGCAAACAACTCACAATCGGCATCGGAAGTGATTTCCGAAACGGAAATTTTCGAATCCAGTTTTTTTAAATTGGTAACAAAGTCAATGGATTCAGTACCTGAACCTCGAACGATCCAGACCTTGACCCCGTAGTGCCAATCATTCAACAACCGGGCAACGCCTAATCCATCACCCCCATTATTACCTGTGCCACAAACAATCCCGACTTTATGAGTTGCGTCATAACGCTCAACAAACCAGTTTGTAAAAGCCTGACAGGCCCGTTCCATCAAATCAATAGAGGGAATGGGCTCCTCCCGGATGGTGAAGGCATCCCACGCTTTAATCTGATCCGCTGATAATATCTTAATCAAAGGTTTAACGATCTACTTCCCCCAACACAATATCAATAGAGCCAAGGATTGCAATTAAATCCGCAATCAAAACACCTCTACTAAGTTCTGGCAAGATGGAGAGATTTACAAACGAACAAGCCCGGGCTTTGCATCGAAAAGGGACATCACTCTTTCCATCGGCTTTAAAATAATACCCTAACTCACCTTTTGGATTTTCTGCACGAACATAAAGCTCTTGTGCTTTAGGTCTAATCTTCTTTGGAACCAAAGCTTGCGGATCAAACTCCCGGGTCCGTTTGTGCTCGCCCTCCAGTTTGGCGAGGCATTGGCCTATTATTTTAAGCGACTCATAAATTTCTTTTACCCGTACCCAACTGCGATCCCAACAATCTCCCACTTTGCCCATCTTCCCTTCGCCTATCGGAACTTCAAACTCTAAGCCGGGATAGACTGAATAGCCATCCACTCTTCGCAAATCAAAACGCAGGCCCGAAGCCCGCAACATGGGCCCTGTAATGCCGCTGTTGATTGCCAGATTTAAAGGAAGAACACCCACATTAGCCGTACGGTCGATAAATATTTTATTGTCAATTAAAATTGTTTCCAATTCAGCGACCTTGGGTTTAAAGTAGGTGATGAATTCCCGGCACCGCTGTTCGAAGCCAACCGGCAGGTCATAAAACAATCCTCCAATCCAAATGTAATTGTACAGCATTCGGGCACCACTCGCCCATTCCAACAATCGCAGAATATGTTCCCGATCGCGCATGATCCAAAAAAAAGGCGTAAACGAACCCAGGTCTAAGCCATAAGTACCCACCGCAATCAGGTGCGAGGCAATCCGATTCATCTCCGCCATCAGTACACGGATGTATTCAACCCGCTTTGGAATTTGGGCATCGATTCCAAGCATTTTCTCAACACCCATTGCATAGGCATGCTCCGAATTAATGGCGGCCACATAATCCATGCGATCAACAAACGGTATGATCTGATTGTAGGGAAGGCTTTCGGCATGTTTTTCGAAACACCTGTGCAGATAGCCGATGTGCGGAACCACTTCCTTTATAATTTCCCCGTCCGACAAAACTTCCAAACGCAATACACCATGTGTAGAGGGGTGTTGTGGTCCCAGATTAATAATCATCTCCTCGCTCTTAAGTTCACTTGCTTTGAACTTGTTCGGCTCGGAGTCGATTAGATTGTCCTTTTTATATATGTATTGTTGATGCTTCAATTAGTATTCAATCTTCATTCCCCGATAATATTCCTCATGCTTATAATCTTTGCGCAACGGAAATCCTTTCCAATCGGCAGGCATTAAAATTCTTCTTAGGTCAGGATGGTTTTTAAAACCTATTCCAAACATGTCGTATACTTCACGCTCCAACCAGTTGGCAGATTTCCAGATAGAGTTTACACTTTCTACTTCCGGATTTTCGCGCGACAAAATAACCTTTAGCGCAAGCGACTGATTAAAAGGTATGGAATAGAGATGATAAATAACTTCCATAGTCCCTGCCTCTACTCCATTGTCAATTCCTGTTACACACGAAAGCATATCGAAATAGGTAGCGGGATTTTTATGAAGTTGTTCACATACATGAAGAAGAACTTCGCTTTTAATAATCACTCCAAAGGGTGTTGAGTTTGGAATCACCTGCACTTCTTGTATAGAGAATGATTGAATCAGCTTAACTACTTCTTGCTCTTTCTCAGACATGTTCCTTCTTAATGAGTTGTTCTATTGCAATTGGCTTTACGCGACTTTCATTTCGGATTTTTTCATGAAGTTTCAAGATTCCTCCAAGCAATGCTTCCGGTCGGGGCGGGCAACCCGGCACATACACATCCACAGGAATAATTCGATCCACCCCCTTTACCACATGATACCCGTGTTGCCAATACGGACCTCCACAATTTGCGCATGAGCCCATTGAAATAACATACCGCGGTTCTGCCATTTGTTCATAGAGCTGTTTAATGCGATCAGCCATCTTAAAAGTTACCGTGCCCGAA
>JAEUUB010000086.1 GCA_016787745.1 Cyclobacteriaceae bacterium | reverse complement strand
CGATACGGCCCGGGGGATGGCGGGGCGTTGAATGATTTTGCAGCACCGATAGTTGAAAGACTTAAATGGATCCAGGCTCAGGTTGCTCAAGGTGCAAGTTTTGTAGGAGGAAGGGTTTTTTATTCAGAATGGGTACCAGATGGTACATTTGGCGGTTCATACTCAGAAGATAATGGTAAATTAGTTAAACTGCTTCCTGTTTACGTTGAGCAAAGGCAGTATCTGAATTTTGATAGGCAACAACAAACCGGAGGGTGCCCTGAGTGTTTCATTTATTCAAATGGGACAAAAGGCGGGGAACCTATAATTGAAAGAATTGATGACTATCCGCAATTCTCTACTAATTGGGTTCAATACCCAGAAGGGTTTAAGTTTTACTTTGATAAAGAATTTAAGACTCTAGTTACTAACCCAATAAACCCTAACTCTTATTCGTCATTGTTGCTTGCTCTCCGTCAGAGCCCACAGTACATGGCTGGATTTGTAAACGGCTACAATCAGGGTTATGATTACTATGATCATGTCTGGAATAATTTCTTTAATACATTAGCAATTCCATTGAGTCAGATGGATGACTCCCCTGCAGATGAACAATTGTTAGGTTACTATTCAGGTTTTGGCACCGGAATGAATGATCGGAAAAACTCATATCCAAATTTACTTTCACCTAAGAACTAAAAACATGAAGATAGGATTCAAAGTGCTTAATAGATATATACTTGGAAGCCTGTTTAGTTTTATCCTTATCAGCAGGCTATTGGCCTATGTTGATAGATACAATGAAGGTTTACTTGTTGATGCCTATCTGACCATTTCACCGGTGGCTTTTTTGGTACTTATAAGTTTACTAATGTATTTGACGCTGATGGAGAATCGTGCAGCAGCAAAAGTTTTAGCAGTAGTGCTCTGTTTGGTTGTGCTGTCAAGGATATTCTCTTACATCCAATTTCACATATCTGGTGTTAGCGCAACAAGTGTTATTGTAACTGCCCTTCATTTGCTGACAGTGGGATATCTTTACTTAGCGGCTATTAGAAAGGTGAGCTCTACTTAAAGATATTCGAAGCATGTTGGACAACAAACGGGAGGAGACCCATCTACGATGTTTCATTTCGTCCATGATGAACGAAAAGCGGACATGTGGATGAGAGCCATGCAAGATTTAACTGATGGCAAAGGCCGCATTCTTGGTAAGGAGGTTGTGGGTGTGCTGTCAATTAATCAAAACACTGGTAAGAAAGGAGTCTTAATTCTGCCTTGGTACGGCAAGAAGTTTGCTTCCCCGCAGAGTTACTCGTTTCGAGAACTCTGCGCGAATGATTGAAGCCGGTATTCCTATTTGAGATAGAAATGGTAAATTCAGACCATGAGTGTTCGTAGGGAGATACCGGAATATGATGGTATTTATTTCATTACCATTACCTGCAGCCATTGGTTGCATCTTTTTGAGCTATCCAGCGGATATGCAGAGGTGTACAAATGGTTTAATCATCTGAAAAGCAAAGGACATTTCATTATAGGATATGTAATCATGCCTAACCATATTCACGTACTTATCGCATTTAGAAACACACAAGGTGTATGCATCAACTCTATGGTAGGCGAGGGCAAGCGTTTTATGGCGTATGGTATTGTAAGAAGGCTTAAGGAGAAGAACGAACAGGAAGTTCTTATAAAATTGTCAGCGTTGGTAAATACAACAGATGCCAAGCGAGGTAAACGACACGAAGTATTTGAGCCCTCGTTCGATTGGAAAGAATGCAGGAATAGCAAGTTTATCGATCAAAAACTGAATTATATTCATGCGAATTCCTGCCGAGGAGTATGGAATTTAGTAAACACAGAGACTGAGTATATACATAGTTCGGCTAAGTATTATGAAACAGGTGAGCAAGGAATATATTGGGTAACAAACTATAGAGAATTAGAGGATATAGATTTGACTAAGGCATTGTAGTTTGAGACAGCGCAGAGTTCCCGGGGCGGGTAACTCTGCGGAGAAGTAGAACAGGTGAGCAAGGAATATATTGGGTAACAAACTATAGAGAATTAGAGGATATAGATTTGACCAAGGCGTTGTAGTTTGAGGAGAGGCGCAGAGTTCTCCCTTCCCCGCAGAGTCTCCCGTTTCGGGGACTCTGCGTATTTGTAAATTATTGTGTTTGATAAAAACTATAAACTGCTTGATGCCACCTGGGATGGTATTAGCAGCGCGGCCAACCAGGTAGGCGCCACCCCCATAGTGCCGCACGACTACCTGATGCGCGAGTACACCGCCAAAGAAGAAGGGTATGTGTTATGTATGTGAGCAACGAAAATGCTACCTTGGTAGACGTTTACTTTGATGATATTCTAATGACGCACACCAAAAGCAACGTGATTCAATACAACGAATATTATCCTTTTGGCATGCTAACCGCTAATAGTTGGACCCGCGAAAACACAACCGGCAATAATTTTTTGGGCAATGGTGGCACCGAGCTTAACACCACCACGGGCGTGTACGACCTGCATTACAGAAACTACGACCCCGTGCTGGGCCGCATGACGCAGGTAGACCCTTTGGCCGACCGGTACAGTTCCTTCTCAACCTATAACTTTGCCTTCAATGACCCCGTGTTTTGGAACGACCCCTTAGGCGACAGCCCCGTGGATGACGCAAACAGGAGCCGCAACGCGGATATCCAGCGCAACCAGGCAAACACCTACCGCCCCATAGGCGATGATATGTATGGGAGTTACTATTCGCGATACGGCCCGGGGGATGGCGGGGCGTTGAATGATTTTGCAGCACCGATAGTTGAAAGACTTAAATGGATCCAGGCTCAGGT
>JAEUUB010000076.1 GCA_016787745.1 Cyclobacteriaceae bacterium | reverse complement strand
CTTCACAATTCAGTGAGATTTTTTTATTCATTGGGGATTGCCATAACCAGGATGTTTTACTTCCTGGCAGCTTTCTTCATTCCCAAAGCCCGGCTCTTTGTCGATGGAAGGAAAGATTTCTTTCGGAGATTGAAGTCTTCTATCGCCTCGAACAAGCAACCTCTGGTTTGGGTTCATTGTGCTTCGCTGGGTGAGTTTGAACAAGGCCGACCCATTATTGAAGCCTTCAAAAAAAAATCTCCTCATTATAAAATTTTACTCACATTCTTTTCTCCGTCCGGATACGAAGTGAGAAAGAACTATCCGGCTGCAGATTACATCTTTTACTTGCCGTGGGATACATCATTCAACGCCAAACAATTTATTAGAATGGCAAATCCGGCTTTGGCCATCTTTGTTAAATATGAATTCTGGTATCACTACTCCAAAGAGTTAAACAGACAAAACATTCCGATTATTTCAGCCTCGTGCATCTTCCGGCCCGAACAAATTTTCTTTACATGGTACGGATCTTTTTTTCGATCTATCCTTAAAAATTTTACCCACTTTTTTGTTCAGTCTGGCCAATCCATTGAACTGCTAAAGAGAATCGGAATTGAAAATGCAACCCTGGCAGGCGATACCCGGTTCGATCGGGTGCACGATATAATTCAAAACGCTACACCTATTGACCTCGCCCAACAATTTAAAAACGGAGATAAACTTTTTGTTGTGGGCAGCCTATGGCCGGAAGACCTCGAAGTACTGGCGCCTTTCATCAATGAAAATAAAAACTCGTTAAAGTTCATTATCGCTCCCCACGAAATCAGTGAAAAATTTTTGAAAGAAATTGAGGCCGCTATCCATGTTAAAAGTGTTCGCTTTTCCAAAACAGGACAACACCTTAGTACTTACAACGCCCTGATTATTGATAATGTGGGTATGCTCTCTAGTTTGTATCGGTATGGCGAGTTTGCGTTTGTGGGTGGAGCCTATGGCAAGGGGTTGCATAATATTCTTGAAGCGGCTTGCTACGGAGTACCCATTTTTTTTGGCAACAAAAACTATGAAAAATTTCAGGAAGCCAAAGAG
>JAEUUB010000051.1 GCA_016787745.1 Cyclobacteriaceae bacterium | reverse complement strand
AAATGTTTGTTTCCAAAAAAACCACGATCGGCAGAAAATGGAGAGGGATGAGGTGACATCAATACAAGATGGCGGGTGCGATCAATAATCTCCCCTTTCTTTTGCGCATAGGCACCCCATAAAAGGAATACCACATTATTTTTCTTTTCGGAAATTTCGCGGATCACCGCATCTGTAAACTGTTCCCACCCCTTATTCTGATGCGAGCCAGGGGAAGAAGCTCGCACCGTTAAGGTCGCATTGAGCAGCAGTACCCCTTGATCGGCCCAGCGCTGCAAGTCTCCGCTTTTAGGAATAGGTTTACCCAAATCGCTATATATTTCCTTAAAAATATTTTTAAGCGAGGGAGGCATGGTAACGCCTTCTCGAACCGAAAAACAAAGGCCATTGGCCTGGCCTGCTCCGTGATAGGGATCTTGCCCGATAATGACAACCTTAACCCTCCTAAAATCGGTACTATCAAATGCCAGAAAGATTTCCTTGCCTGGAGGATACACCGTATGCGCTCCGTATTCTTGCTTAACGAAATTGATTAATTGAGTGAAATAAGGTTTTTCAAACTCACTTTTAAGGCCTTCTTTCCAGGAAGGGGCGATTTTTATGTCTGTGACCATCAAATTAAATTTCGGTGAACGTCAGTCCCTACCGGGTTGAAAAATAGAAAAAAATGATATTTTTGGACGAATGATTGCCGAAATAACACAAGGAATTAAGGTAAGTGTGGAAACTGAGTACCAACCCTCCTACTCAAGTCCAAGCCAATATCACTATGTGTTTACCTATCGCATTACTATTGAAAACCAAAGTGATTTTACCATACAACTGCTGAGAAGGCATTGGCATATTTATGATGCAGGTTTTTTAGCACGTGAAGTGGAAGGCGAAGGGGTTGTGGGGCAACAACCCATTCTTGAACCCGGGCAAAGTCACCAATATGTTTCGGGGTGTAATTTAAAATCGGGCATAGGAAAAATGGTAGGCACCTATCAAATGGAACGCATTGTAAATGGTGCTAAGTTTGAGGTTCTTATTCCTGAATTTACCATGATCGCTCCGATCCGCTTAAACTAAATCGTTAGCGGGGACTCATTTCTTCAAGCCGGACTTCGTGATTCCTTTTTTTCAAATCAAATCCTATATCCAACACTGGCTCCATGTGGTCGATGAGCACTCCATTCATTCACCCTTCTTTTTTGATTTTTATGAAAAAGTAATCCGGGGCAAGAAGGAGCGTGAAGAGTTTGAAGATATTGAACAAATTCGGAGGAAACTTTTGGAAAGTACAATGGAGATTGACGTGCAGGATTTAGGCGCTTCCTCCGCTTACTTTAAGAATGAAAAACGGACCTTATCAGAAATCGCAGCCACGAGTATCAGTCCCAAAAAAATCTGTGAATTCCTGTATCGGATTGTTCGCTACCAGCAAGCAACCTCAGTGGTGGAACTGGGTACTTCAGCAGGAATAACCACTCTTTATCTCGCCAAAAACCAACGTGCGCAGGTAACTACCTTTGAAGGGCACAGAACATTGGGCGATATTGCTACCACCAATTTTGAAGCTTTGGAAAGCAAAAACATTAAACTCGTGCAAGGCAACATTGATACCACGCTGCCCGCCTTTCTTCAAAATCCAGCAAAAATCAATTTTGTTTTAATGGATGCCAATCATCGGTATGAACCAACCTTGCGGTACTTTCAGCTACTTAGCAGACGTATGGCCGAAAAAGGAATAATTATTATCGATGATATCAACCATTCGAAAGAAATGGCCCGGGCATGGAACGAATTAAAGAATCATGACCTGGTTTACGGGAGTGTTGATTTGTATCGCTGCGGCATCCTGTTCTTTGATCCTGCACTTAATCGACAACATTACACCTGGGCGTTGTAATTCATTGATAATGGTTGTAAGAAATCCTACTTTTGGGCGCATAACGGCAAATTCATGACTACACCCACACCTGCGAACGCGAATAAGGCTCCTGAGCCAAAAAATACAAACAAAACGGGGATTATTATCGGTATACTCTCGGTCATTGTTATTGTACAGAGTATTAAAATTTATCTGGACTATCAGGAGAAGGTGGATGTAAAGGAAGAATTAGCCAGCACCGAGGAGGATTTAGCTTCTACCATGCAACGCCTTAATGATGTAAACGCAGAACTCGACCTCAAAATAACGGAAATTGCCAAATTAGGAGGTGACATTACCGAGCTTGAAAAAGCAAAAGCCGAAGTAATGGCTGAGTTAAAGCGGAGCAACACCCGAAACTCCAAAGCCATTAAAGAATTAAAAGACCGCCTGGAAGGATATGAAGAGTTGCTGAAGTTAAAAGATGATGAAATCGATAAGCTTAAATCGGTTAACAAAGAATTGTATTCTGAAAACCGAACTCTTAAAACAAAACAAAATGTATTGAACGATTCGTTAAACCGCTTAACAAAAAACAAAGATGAACTTGCCACCAAAGTAGCCATCGCTTCGCAGTTGAAAGCCGAGAATATTGCCCTCGTTTCAGTTTCCTCAAAAGGAAAAGAGAAAGAACCCCCCTTTAGAAAGAAGCAACTCGAAAAAATTAAAATTGAGTTTACGATTGCCGATAACCGGGTGGCTCCTATTGAGGGAAAGAAGATTTTGATTCGGGTGATTGATGAAAATGGTCAGCCTATTTTTGATACCACAAAGGGTTCAGGAACTTTTATCCTGGAAGGTCGCGAAGAATTTTATACAGCTGCCCAAGAAATTCTATTTGACAACACACAACAACAACTTGCCTTTGTCTATGATAAAGGTTCAGAATATACAGCGGGAACGTATCGGGTTGAAATCTATACGGATGGATACCTGATGGGCACAACTCAATTTGTTGTTCGATAAGCAAGAAGTTTATAATACGATGAACGAATTCTATCGGGATTGACTTTGCGATAGAATTGCAGGAAGGCATAGAGATTAACCAACTGCACCCACAGCCAACTGTTGTTTTCGTACTTGCGGGCCGATACAATTACATTTTTGGGTATAATCCGAAAGGAGTATTTCCTTCTTAGCCGGATCAAAAATTCATAGTCTTCCATAATAGTATAGCTTTCGTTAAAACCACCCAAATCTTCGAAAGCGGCTTTGGTGATAAAGAGTGTTTGATCCCCGCCCCGGCACATCAAAGAATTGAGCCGGGTGAAATAGCCGTTAATCCGAAGCATGAATCTTTTTGAATCGAATACGTACCGATAACAACCTGATATGTGACCCCTGGAAATAGATTCCCGGATATCTGTTGTGAACGCAGGTGCCAGTTTAACGTCTGCATGAACAAAGTAAAGAATATCACCCGTGGCATGGGTGGCTCCCAGATTCATCTGCGAAGCCCGTGCCTGCTTGGAAGAATGTATCACCCTGGCTCCTAAACTTCGGGCCAGCGTAACGGTTGAATCGGTACTGCCTCCATCCACCACGATTAAATCTGCAAGAACATTCTTCCCATGCATTTGAATAAATGTAATGATCTCCTCAATATTGGATGCTTCGTTTAGTGTAGGGATGATTACACTTATTCTCGGACTTGATTTCATTCGTACCCCATTTAATCGTGAGAGTTGATTAGTACCACAAAGCAGGTTGGCATAATACTCGTTGTCATACCCCTGACAAAACACTTAACCCGAAAGTCTTGAATGAACACAATTCAAGTACTTAACGTTATCTTCCCTGTACAATCAATGATACTAAAATCAGCCCGTAAAGAAATGCCTTATGACAAAGTTTTTCATCCTGTTTTTGATTTCGCTCTTTTCCCTGACAGGTTATTCTCAAAACCCGCCTTCGCACGAACGTTTTGATCAGCTGTTAAAGAAGCATGTTACCAACGCTGGCGATGTTAATTACAAGGGTTTTATTAAAGACACTACCGCGCTTAACGCGTATCTGGATCTATTAAGCAAAAATCCTCCAAACGAAAAAACCTGGAGCAAATCGGAACAAATGGCTTATTGGATCAATGCTTATAATGCATTTACTATAAAACTCATTACCCGCTATTATCCCATCAAAAGCATAAAAGATATTGGCAGCCGGATTCAAATCCCCTTTGTAAACACCCCCTGGGACATCAAGTTTATTACGATCGGGAAGGAAAAAATGGATTTAAACAATATCGAACACGGCAAACTTAGAAAGCAATTTGACGATCCGCGGATACACATGGCGCTGGTTTGCGCGAGTAAATCATGCCCCCTTCTTTTGAACGAAGCTTACCAGGCGGGCAAACTCGAGGAGCAACTTAACCGGCAAACCAAGGCTTTTTTGAGCGATTCCTTCCGGAACAGGATTTCGGCAAATTCGGCTCAGATTAGCTCGATTTTTAACTGGTATAGCATGGATTTCAATAAAAATGGTGGTTCTGTGCGGGATTTCATTAACAAGTACGCTCAGACCAAAATCAAATCTGACGCTAAAATCACTTATCTGGAGTATGATTGGGGGCTAAATGAGCAATAGTTCGAAAGTTCAAGCCCTTAATTTTCAACTACATTTGGCCAGATTGGACGTTTTTTCTACTTTTGCAGTCCATTTTAAAACAAATTAGTTAATCATGAAAAATTACGAGACGGTATTCATTTTAAATCCCGTTTTGTCTGATGATCAGGCAAAGGATGCTGTCGAAAAATTCGTGAAGATTCTCACAAAGGCCAAGGCGGATGTGATTAATGTAGAAAAGTGGGGACTGAAGAGAATGGCTTACCCCATTCAAAATAAGTCGACCGGTTTCTACAACCTCATTGAATTTGCGACAACTTCTTCTGACCTGGTGAACACGCTGGAAACAGAATTCAGACGAGACGAATCAGTAATGCGTTTTCTAACCACTGTGTTAGATAAGCATGCGGTTATTTACAATGCCCGCAGACGCAAGGGAGAATTTAACAGGAACAAGAAACAAACCACAAGAAAGGAGGAAGTTGCAGCATGACTTTAATGAATGAACCCATCAAACGGGCAGAGATTAAACCTAAATACTGCCGCTTCAAGAAAAACGGAATCAAGTATATCGACTATAAGGATCCTGATTTCTTGTTAAAGTTTATCAACGAGCAGGGAAAGATTCTTCCCCGCAGATTAACCGGAACCAGCTGGAAGTTTCAAAACAAAGTAGCGCAGGCCGTTAAGCGTGCCCGCCACATTGCCATTCTTCCGTACCTGGCCGATTCATTAAAATAACCTAAACCTGTAAGAGACATGGAAATTATTTTGAAACAAGACGTAGCAGGCCTTGGGTACAAGAATGATACTGTAAAAGTGAAGCCCGGATATGGAAGAAATTATCTGATACCCACCGGGGTTGCTATTATTGCTAACGATTCTAACAAGCGATTAATCGCTGAGAATATTCGTCAGGCTGCGCATAAGGCGGCAAAGCTAAAGCAAGATGCGGAAGCCCTGGCTGCAAAAATTGGAGAACTGACCGTGG
>JAEUUB010000043.1 GCA_016787745.1 Cyclobacteriaceae bacterium | reverse complement strand
CAGAGTGGAGATCATTTCGCAAAATTCTTGGAAATCGTTTTTCTGAAGAACAAATCCTCAGGTAAAACCATTTAATTGCATTTAAGTATGAATAATATAGCTACCATATTATTGCTCCTTGCAGTAGTTACGGCCTTGGCTCAGATCACGGATCGGATTCGTATTCCGTATCCTATTTTATTGGTCCTTGCGGGTATCGGAATTGGCCTTGTTCCTGGGTTGCCGGCCATGACGGTAGACCCGGATGTTGTTTTCCTAATATTTCTTCCCCCAGTGCTTTACGCGGCAGCATGGAACACCTCCTGGCCCGATTTTAAAAAATCGATACGGCCCATCTCATTGTTAGCAATTGGGTGTGTACTTTTTACCATGGTTATTGTAGCCATAGCAGCGCACGAATTTATTCCAGATTTTGGCTGGCTTGAGTCTTTCGTGTTGGGAGCGATTGTTTCACCTCCCGATGCAGTAGCCGCTACGGCTGCCACGAAAGGATTGAAAATACCTAAGAGAATTATTACTATTCTGGAGGGGGAAAGTTTAGTGAATGATGCTACCGGCTTGATAGCGTATCGGTATGCGATTGCAGCAACCGCATCGGGCACATTTATTTTTTGGTTGGCCGGAATTAATTTTTTCTACGTAGCGGTGCTGGGAATCATTTTGGGATTGGTTGTTGGATATCTTTTTTTCTGGATCCATAAGATCACTCCAAATAATGCAACCACGGATACAACATTTACTTTACTGGCACCCTATGCGGCTTATCTCGTTGCCGAAGAATTCCATGCCTCGGGTGTCTTGGCCGTGGTGGCTGCTGGTCTATTTTTAAGCCCGCGGGCTTCCGAAGTTTTTTCGAATCAAACCCGGATACAGGCAGCTGCCGTTTGGGATACGATCATATTCATTCTTAACGGAGTCATTTTTATTCTCATTGGGTTGCAACTCCCCATAATTCTTGGCCATATTACAAGTAACTCAATAGGCACCCTGTTTGGATATGGCGCAATAGTGAGCTTTGCCACCGTATTAGCTCGTATTTTATGGGTATATCCGGCTGT
>JAEUUB010000003.1 GCA_016787745.1 Cyclobacteriaceae bacterium | reverse complement strand
GAGAAATCACTGACGCTCATGGATGGAGAAAATCTTCTGGAGATAGTAGCCGAAAACATTGACGGAACCAAAACCATCAGCTACAAAAAGGTACATATTGGAAGTGCTTCCTTAGCCGATGCCACTAAATTGAATAGAACAGATTACGCGTTAATTTTTGCCACCGATCAATATGACAATTGGTCTGACCTGGTAAATCCAATATTTGATTCAAGAACGATTGCAGAAGAATTAAGAAAAACCTATGGCTTTAAAGTGGAGATGGTTGAAAATGCCACCCAATCTGAAATTCTACGAAAGATCAGAGAATATGGAGAGAAGAAATATCAACCCCTTGATCAATTCTTTATTTTCTTTGCAGGCCACGGCACCTACGATCAAACCTTTGGTGAGGGCTTCGTTGTTGCAAAGGAATCGTTGCTGAATGATGAAGCGAAAACCACCTATCTTTCTCACAATCGCCTCCGCTCTATTTTAAATAACATCCCGTGCGAACACATTTTTCTGGCTATGGATGTTTGCTTTGGCGGAACTTTTGACCAGGCCCTTGCTTCCTCGCGGGGCGGTGAGGAAGAGGTTTACCGGGAGCAAAATCAAACAGAGTTTATTACCCGAAAACTTACCTACAAAACGCGCAAGTTTCTGACTTCGGGAGGAAAGACTTATGTATCCGATGGTATTCCCGGCAAACATTCTCCCTTTGCCAAAAATTTTATCGATGCGTTGCGATCGCGCGGAGGACGTGATGGTATTTTAACTTTGCCCGAAATTTTTTCATACGTAGAAAAACTTAAAATACAACCTCGCTTTGGCGAGTTTGGCGATAATGCACCGGGAAGTGATTTTATTTTTGTTGCCCGATAGAATTCTATCACGATTGTTTTAAGAGGCTGTCTCAAAAGTCATCTGGTCATCGCGGGCACCGACCCGCGATCCCGTTTTCTAAATGGATGATGGGATTCCGGCTCAAGGCCGGAATGAACATTTCAATCTTATTCGACTTTTGATACAGCCACTTTTTTATTGCTCTCGCTTTTGATTTATTTTAGAGTTAAGTTACTCCATGCGCATCGTTTACCTGTTTTTTCTCTGGATTATATCCTGCAACACGCTGCACGCCCAACAAGGTGGCTATTTTCTTTCTCATTATAACCCGACTGACGACCGCGTGGACTTTCGAAGTGTGGACATGGTGCAGGATGCCCTAGGAGAACTTTATTTCGCTAACAAAAGTGGAGTTCTGGAATTCGATGGGAAAAACTGGCAAATCATTCCCGTATCGGGTGCTGTAAACGCACTTACCATTTACAACAACGATGTTTTTATAGCGGGCTTAACGGGTGCGGGCAAATTGAGTTCCAGAAAAGAGCACCAGAGGTCTTTTGTAGCTATCGGATCAGACGTCAACTTCTTTACAACCATTTCCCTTGATGAAACCATTTATTTCTGTGGAAAAGATCTCCTTATCTCTTATTCAGCAAAACAAAATAAAACAAACTGGGCCTTAAAACCGGATAGTACACAAGGCGCGTTTATTGGGGCCTATAGCGTGCAAGGCAAATTGTATGTGGCCACATCAAAACGGGGATTGCTGCAGGTTGACAATCAAAAATTAATCGCTTCCGACTTAACTCCCGGCAATCTCATTTTCTCATCTCCCAATTCTGAACGAGAAAAATTTCTGGTGGGGATGAATGATAATCGTGTCTTTATTCATGAAAACAATACTCTCCGTGAACTTATAGTAAAAGATCAAACATTTTTAAATGAGCATATCCTTGTCGATGGCGTGTGGGTTTATGACAACCTTATTGCTTTAGGCACATTGAGTGGAGGTGTGCTGTTTGTAAATTCGCAAACAGGCAGTACGGTACAGGTTGTAGACTATCTGAGTGGCTTGCCCGATAATGAAGTATATGCCTTAATGACGGATCGGAGGCAAGGGGTTTGGGTAGCCCACGAATATGGCTTCACCCGAATTGCTCCAAACATTCCCTTTCGGTCCTTCGATCATTTTGCTGGACTTGCCGGCAACCTGCTATGCGCACAATCCTATCAAGGAAAAGTTTTTGTTGGAACCACGTTGGGCCTATTTCAATTAACGGAAGATATCCCCATTCCCATCACTCCCGACAAGGAAACACAAAAGACAAAAGGAAAGAAAGGTTCAACGAAAAAAAAGGATCCTATTATAACTGCGCTTAAAAAAGATTCTTCTCATTCCACCGGTAACTTCAAATATAAAAAAGTGGCCGGTATAGAGGGGAAGGTTATACAATTGGCCGTTGTTAATGGGAAATTTATTGCATCGGGCATGAGTGGCGTTTTTGAAGTTGATGGAACATTGGCCAAACCCATACTGCAAGAACCGGTACGATCCGTTTTCTTTTCTCCCTCATTACAGCAATTATTTATTGGTACCTATAGCGAGCGATTAAAAACAATGACCTATCAAAATAATAGCTGGCAGGAAACTAATCTTCTTGACTCGCTCCATGACTTCATAAGTCACGCATTTGAAGATCGACTTGAAAACATCTGGCTTTGCGGCCGAACAAAAATCTATAAAATAGAAACTGTTGATGGCGATGTTACGGATATTGTTAGCCTCCCCATTAACAATCCATCCCAGGACGAAACAGTAGGGCTTGCCTATGGAACAGAATTGTATATAGCTGCGTCCGGGCAATTTAGCCGATACGATGGCCATGGAGGGTTTGTTAAGTTTGATTCACTTCCAGGGCCACGAAAATATTTCGCCTCGGCCGGGTATTTTTGGTTTAATGATGGAACGCGCTGGCGCACTGTGGATAAAAAAATGCAATCCTTAAAGCTTAATTGGCTGGGTTTATTTCCAAATCTTCGATACCTCGCCCCGGATAATCAGGAGGAAGCATTATGGGTGATTTCCGCAAATAATGAACTCTATAAATTCACGAATACCACCGATGACCCCGTGGCCTCCCGGTATCCACTATTTCTGCGAGATGTGCGCGGACAAGAAGTTGAAATTGCGAATCAGATCGAGATAGAACAAAATGAAAACTCAGTGGTTTTCGAATTTATCCAGCCTGATTACCTGGGAATCAATACAACGCAATATCGTTATCAGCTTAAGGGTATTAATGCATTCTGGTCGACCTGGTCAGCCTCCAATAATATCGTTTCGTTTTCCTATCTGCCGGCCGGCCGGTATTGGTTAGCCATCCAATCGCGCGACTTGTTAGGAACTGAATCAGGAGTAGAACAAGTTGACTTTCGGGTACTTCCGCCTTACTGGAAGCGATGGTGGTTTTATGCCTTAGAATTTATCATCTTCAGTATGCTGGTGATCTTATCCATGCGTTTAGGCAGTACGCGGTATCGGTATGTTAGCCAGATTTTGTCGTTGCTCACTGTGGTTATGTTGATTCAATTTCTACAAACTGTTTTAAGTTCGTTAATCGGGATTAAGACTTCGCCTGTTATAGAATTTATGATTCAGGTTTTTATTGCGCTGGCCGTTTTTCCCATAGAGATTTTTGCGCGCGATGCCATGATGAAGTATTCACAAGGAAAATATCAAATAGC
>JAEUUB010000905.1 GCA_016787745.1 Cyclobacteriaceae bacterium | reverse complement strand
ATAGGTTGGTGTTCCATCTGCTTTCAAAGTAAATGTCATAACTAATTTTCCATTGGGTGACCGAAGCTCCTGACAAAGAACTTTGCCGAAAAGAATCAGGAGGATACCTATAACTACTAGAAATTTTTTCATGGATGGATTTTTTTGATGATGCAATATTAACAAGTTGTGACAGAAATGTGAAAACACAGGAGAATATCGCCTTATTTATTACATCGGAAAACTCACGTCTGTTAACTTCTCGCAAAGTGCAAGAAATTCAGTTTGCAAGCCTGTATCGGAAGCCGCTGGATTAAAACGCCTTGGTTGTTGATGAAAAAAATACCGGCCACTTACTTTAGCTTCGGACTCATCGCTGGCAGCCAACCAACATTGCGTTTGGTATCCTTTCTCCAAATCATCAGGGGCACCGGCTCCGCCCATTTTGGTTGGTACCCAGCCTGGATCAACACCATTGCTATAAACTGTTGGCCAAAGTCGGGCGACTGCTATGGAAAGCAAAAGTACATGCAACTTGGAATCGGAATAACTGATTTTGCCAGGATCTCTTTCCAACTGTTGCAACTTGGCCTGGCCTCCGCTGTGTAAACCCGAACTCAAATAAATCAAACGCTTTGGAGGTGTTATTAAGCATGTTAGGATATAAGGGGCCAAAGTATTGACAGCCACAAGGGTCTCTCCGCTGGCGCGATATACACCCGCATTGTGAATCACGGTGTCAAACCTCCCTAACGCATTTACATCACTTGCTAGCTTTCTGGTCTCTGCCCGATTCGATAAGTCTGCAGTGACTACCGCTTCGGCACCGGGTAACCTTTTCGCTGCCTCTTCCCCGCGGACTTGGTTGCGTGCATGTAACACAACCTTATGCCCTTCATTAATTAATTGCCTGGCGGCTAAGTTACCAAGTCCATCCGCTGAACCCGTAATAAAGATTCTCATTATTCTAAGTCATTTTGTTTATTGAGTACGCTTATCAATTATTCCGTATTAAATCATTTATAAGAGATTTTTACCCACGATTTTTTTATTATCTCTAAACTTCAGCTAAACGATAGTCCTATCCAACGTTTCAATCTCTTTTTTATATTTTTTTGGGAGAATCAGGGCACGCAGCAGCCAGTCGACTTTTACTTTTTTACTCACCTTGTATAAAGCTACTATCCATTGAAAAAGGGATGCCCTTTTAAGATGAAGTAACTCTTGTACCTGGCGTGGCGTAACCAGCGTTTGTGCCTGTAGCAAAATCTCATATCGCACTACACCGAGATGCTTTTTGTATTGAGTATATAAGTCTGCGGTGAAGGGACTGTATTGTAAGTTTTGCCGTAAATGCTGTTGCCGCATGATAATCCAGGCTTCATGGGAAGCGGGCAGGCCGTTGAGTCGCATTCTAAGTCCTACGCTATTAAATACATTAAACACCTCGTTCTTTTCGGCAAGAGTTAAATTTCTATTCAACACTTCAAATGAGCGAATTGAATAATCGATCAATAAAAAGAGTACATCGCGATAGGCCCAATCAGGAATGGTGGTTCCTCGCTTCGCTTCTACCCGCGCATGAATGTTGGTTATGGCATCGATGGCTCGAAGGGCGGCTTGCTTTTCAGAAAACATAATTGTCTGCGAGTATTTTACTGTTGAAAAGAGCCTTCCGAGAGGATCGGCTGGCAATCGGCCTGTGAAGTATAGCCAATCCACCGCCTTGTTAAGCGCAAACTCAGCCGCGCCTCCCGCGAAAATAAACAAAATGGTATCGCTGCGCCCCCAAATTTGCCGCACAATGGAATGCTTATCTACGAAGTATTCGGTGCTCATATTTTTATATTGTCATCCCTCCTACCAGGTTACTTTTTTCACCCAGTTTTCAACTACCAACACAACTGCAATGCCTGCCACATAGGCAAGAAGATCCAGCCAGGCAAAGGAGGTTCCAATAACCGTTCGGGCAAGTGTTGATTTTTCTAAACCGAGCAGTTCAACAATTTTTAGGTATTGTAATCCTTCGAGGGTGAATGCAAATGCC
>JAEUUB010000867.1 GCA_016787745.1 Cyclobacteriaceae bacterium | reverse complement strand
AGGTCGAGGGTTCAATTCCCTTCAACAGCTCGAAGAGTTGTTGATTTAACCGAGCCAGCATTTTGTGAAGCTCGGTAGAGCATCCCGCCAAGAGGCGGGAAGGTCGAGGGTTCAATTCCCTTCAACAGCTCTACACCGTTGTGGATGTAACTGTAAACAGAAACAAAAGACTCCGATAACGTTCGGGTCAAGAGACTTTGAAATATTGTAATACTTGATGCTTTGATTACTGATGCGTAGCGACCATCTTATAAGTATAAAGGCATCAACAAATTTACCCTTATCCGAAAGGCTTAACATGTTTAGGGTGTGTACTGCTTCTTAACGAAGAGGCTTAGATGAGTAACTTATTTAATTAATTATACACTTTAAACTTTAAACCGGGATTTTCAAATATGGCAAAGGAAACATTTGACCGCTCGAAACCACACGTAAACATTGGTACAATTGGTCACGTAGATCATGGAAAAACTACGCTAACGGCTGCAATTACTCAGGTTCTTTCTAAGAAAGGCTTGGCTGCAGTACGCGACTTCTCTTCAATCGACAACGCTCCTGAAGAAAAAGAAAGAGGTATTACAATCAACACGTCACACGTTGAGTATGCAACTGACAAGAGACACTATGCACACGTAGATTGTCCTGGTCACGCTGACTATGTTAAAAACATGGTTACAGGTGCCGCTCAAATGGACGGTGCTATTCTTGTAGTAGCTGCAACAGACGGCCCTATGCCACAAACTCGGGAGCATATTCTTCTTGCTCGTCAGGTGGGCGTACCTGCACTTGTTGTGTTTATGAACAAAGTTGACTTGGTTGACGATGCTGAGTTGTTGGAACTGGTTGAAATGGAAGTTCGTGAATTGATGACTTATTACAGCTTCCCTGGCGATACTATGCCTGTAATCAAAGGCTCTGCTTTAGGTGCATTGAATGGCGAAGCAAAGTGGGTTGAAAAAGTGGAAGAACTTATGAATGCTGTGGATGAGCATATCCCGCTCCCGGTTCGTTTGATTGATAAAGATTTCTTGATGCCTGTAGAAGATGTGTTCTCGATCACAGGTCGTGGAACAGTGGCTACCGGTCGTATCGAGCGTGGTGTAATTAAAACAGGTGATCCTGTTCAAATCCTAGGAATGGGTGCTGAGAACTTAACTTCTACCATTACGGGTGTTGAAATGTTCCGTAAAATTCTTGACAGAGGTGAAGCGGGTGACAACGTAGGTTTGTTATTGCGTGGTATTGAAAAGGAGCAAATCTGCCGTGGTATGGTTATTTGCAAGCCAAACTCAGTTACTCCACACGCTAAATTCAAAGCTGAAGTTTACGTATTGAGCAAGGAAGAAGGTGGTCGTCATACCCCATTCTTTAACAAATACCGTCCTCAGTTCTATTTCCGTACTACAGACGTTACAGGTGAGTGTAAACTTCCTGCCGGTGTAGAAATGGTTATGCCTGGTGACAACGTTTCTATCGAAGTGGAGTTGATCAACAAGATTGCGATGGAAAAAGGTCTTCGTTTCGCTATCCGTGAAGGTGGCCGTACCGTAGGATCAGGTCAGGTAACTGAAATCCTGGACTAAGGATCTGAATTATCCTATCTGGCTTCAGCTGGAAAGGGTAATTACTTGATAATCAATATAAAGCGTTTCTGAGATTTTTCTTGGAAACGCTTTTGTTTTCTTTGGCTCTTATTCTACCTTTGCAGTCCTTTTAAATTGAGGGTTGTACGGGTGCAGTTTAGAGGGGAGCGAACAGTAAACGGGCGTAGCTCAATTGGTAGAGTAGCGGTCTCCAAAACCGTTGGCTGGGAGTTCGAGTCTCTCCGCCCGTGCAAAGAATTAAAAAATGGATGGAAAAAGTTAAGAACTATATTTTAGAGTCCATTGACGAAATCCGCAATAAGGTTTCGTGGCCTAAATTCAATGAATTGCAAAGCAGTGCCATTTTGGTGTTGGTTGCATCCTTGATATTCGCCATTATGATTGGGCTTGTTGATTTAGGTTTTAAGAACGCTTTAGCCTGGTTTTACAGAGAATTATAAAGTTTAACATCCAAATGGGAGAGCTAAAGTGGTATGTTTTACGCGTAATCAGCGGCCAGGAAAAGAAAGTAAAATCTTATCTGGAAACTGAGATCGAGCGGTCTAAACTGGTCGAGTTTATTCCGCAGGTAATGATTCCGTCTGAGAAGGTGTATGAAATGCGTAATGGAAAAAAGCGTGTGAGAGAGAGAAATTTCTTTCCAGGCTATGTGCTTGTTTCTGCCGACTTATCGAACGGAGAGGCGTATCACACAGTAAATAACATCCCGGGCGTAATTGGCTTTTTGGGTACCAATGGCTCAAGTGCCACCTCCAAGGAGCCTGTTGCCTTAAGACAAACTGAGGTAAACCGGATTTTGGGTAAGGTAGATGAGATCGACCAGTTTGAAGAGAAATTGGAAACTCCTTTTATAAAGGGAGAATCGGTAAAAGTAATGGATGGTCCATTCAGTGGTTTTACAGGTTCAGTAGAGGAAATTTTTGAGGATAAAAAGAAGCTCAACGTTATGGTGAAAATCTTTGGAAGAAACACCCCCGTAGAGCTTAGTTATATGCAAGTAGAAAAGTTAGACTAGTAATACAATGGCTAAGTTAGTAACAGGTTATTTGAAATTGCAGGTTAAAGGGGGTCAGGCTAATCCGGCACCTCCTATTGGTCCTGCCCTTGGTTCGAAAGGTTTGAATATCATGGATTTTTGCAAGCAGTTTAATGCAAGAAGTCAGGATAAGCAAGGGCAAGTATTGCCTGTGTTGATCACCATCTATAACGATAAGTCTTTTGACTTTGTAATAAAGACACCTCCTGCGGCTGTCCTTATTATGGAAGCCATTAAAATCCAGAAAGGATCAAAAGAACCTAACCGGGCTAAAGTAGGCTCTATAAGCTGGGATCAGATAAAGAAAATAGCTGAACTTAAAATGCCTGATTTAAATGCATTTAAAGTTGAGTCGGCAATGAAAATGGTGGCCGGAACAGCACGCAGCATGGGTGTATCAGTAAGTGGAAATGCCCCTTGGGATAAATAATTAAGCATCATGGCAAAGTTGACAAAAAACAGAAAGGCGGTACTCGCCAAATACAATCCGGAGAAAGAGTATTCTTTGGAAGATGCAGCCAATTTATTGAAGGATATTTCCTTTACCAAGTTTGATGCATCGGTGGATGTAGACATTCGCTTAGGGGTTGACCCTAAGAAATCAGATCAAATGGTTAGAGGCGTTGTGTCTCTTCCGCATGGCTTGGGTAAAGTGGTTCGCGTATTGGTTCTTTGCTCTCCTGACAAAGCGCAGGAAGCGAAGGATGCGGGTGCAGAGCATGTAGGGTTAGACGATTATATTCAAAAGATTGAAGCCGGCTGGACAGACGTGGATGTGATTATCACTATGCCCACCGTTATGGCTAAAGTCGGAAAGTTAGGGAAGGTACTTGGCCCCCGGGGTCTGATGCCTAATCCGAAGTCGGGAACAGTTACCCTGGAAGTTGGAAAAGCGGTGAAAGATGTGAAGGCGGGTAAAGTTGACTTCAAAATTGATAAACAAGGAATTATTCACGCTAGTATAGGTAAGGCTTCCTTCAGCGCAGACAAAATAAAAGATAATGCTGCTGAACTTATCAATACGGTAGTCAAATTAAAACCAGCTTCATCGAAGGGAACTTACATTCAAAGTATTTCCCTGTCTTCCACGATGAGTCCGGGTATAATAGTGGATAAGAGCTCGATTGTGGGTCTATAAAACTAAAGAAATGACCAGAGAAGAAAAAGGACAGATTATTGAAGAGTTGACTGAGAAATTTTCTCAGAACAACCACTTTTATATTACCGATGCTTCGGGCTTAACGGTGGCGCAGATCAATGCGTTCCGCAGGCTTTGTTTCAAGGCGGGTATTGAATATCGTGTTTATAAGAATACGCTAATTCGCAAAGCGCTTGAGAAGCAGGAAGGTAATTACGAAGATTTATTTAAGACACTCCATGGCTTTTCAGGAGTTATCTTCTCGAAAGAGGCTGGTAACGCACCTGCCAAAGTTATTCAGGAGTATAGAACCAAGTTAGAAGGTAAGCCTGCTTTTAAGGCTGCTTCTATTGAGTCCTCTTTGTTTATCGGAGAGGAGCATTTAGCCACCCTGGGCGAGTTGAAATCGAAGAACGAACTCATTGGCGAAATCATTTCCTTGTTGCAATCACCGGCCAAAAACGTATTGTCTGCTCTATTAAGCGGAAAAAATACCGTGGCAGGTCTTGTGAAGGCACTGGAAGAAAGAAAATAATCATTAACCGAACAGAAAATTAAACACTAACAAATCATGGCTGACGTAAAATCTCTTGGCGATCAATTGGTAGAACTTACCGTTAAAGAAGTAAATGAATTAGCTTCTTATTTGAAGGAAACTCATGGCATTGAGCCAGCGGCTGCTGCTGTGGTAGCAGGTCCTGCTGCCGGTGGTGCGGGCGCTGCTGCCCCTGCAGAAAAGACAAACTTCGATGTAGTATTGAAGGCTGCAGGTGCTAACAAACTTCAAATCGTAAAACTTGTAAAAGAGTTAACAGGTCTTGGCTTGAAGGAAGCTAAGGATGTAGTGGATGGCGCTCCTAAAACAATCAAAGAAGGCTTACCTAAAGACGAAGCTGAAAACCTCAAGAAGCAACTTGTAGAGGCGGGTGCCGAAGTTGAGTTGAAGTAATCTTCTTGAAGACGCAGGATACCGTCTGAAAGGAATTTTCAGACCCCAATCCCACCAAAATGGGACTGGGGTCTTTCCTTATTTATGCCAGTAATGGCTGTATCCCCCAGTAGTTTAATTAGGTCAGTCCAGGAAAATTTAAACCTAGAGTACCTTGGCAAAGAAGACAGCAAATAACAGGATTGACTTCTCATCAATTGAGAAGGTTCTTGAATATCCCGATTTTCTCGATATTCAACTTCAATCATTCAAAGATTTTTTGCAGATCGAAACCCCTGCAGAGAAACGCCAAAACGAAGGTCTCTTCAAAGTATTTGCAGAGAACTTTCCCATTTCCGATTCACGCGAGAATTTCGTTCTTGAGTTTGTCGATTATACCATCGATCCACCAAAATACGATGTGGACGAATGTATCGATCGGGGACTCACGTTCTCAGTTCCGCTGAAAGCGAAGTTACGCCTCACCTGTAATGATGAGGATAACGAAGACTTCCAAACAATAGAACAGGAAGTGTTTTTGGGTAACATCCCCTACATGACCGAGAAAGGATCATTCGTGATCAACGGTGCTGAACGGGTTATCGTTTCGCAATTGCATCGTTCACCCGGTGTGTTTTTCGCCATGAGTAAACACACCAACGGAACCAAGCTTTATTCAGCCCGGATTATTCCTTTTAAAGGATCGTGGATTGAATTTGCTACCGATGTAAACGCGGTGATGTATGCCTACATCGATCGTAAGAAAAAATTCCCGGTAACCACGTTGCTTCGCGCAATTGGCTATGGTACGGATAAAGATATTCTTGATCTCTTCGGATTATCGGAAGAAATCGAAGCCAATAAGAACACGCTTAAGAAAACCATTGACCGCAAACTGGCGGCCCGTGTGTTAAAGACATGGACAGAAGACTTTGTGGATGAAGATACCGGTGAAGTTGTTTCTATCGACCGGAATGAGGTGTTGCTTGAACGCGATCACGTTATTACTGCGGAAGATGTAGATGTTATTGTTGAATCCGGAGTAAAATCAATTATCCTTCACAGAGAAGATGTAAACGCAGCTGATTATCACATCATCTTCAACACATTGGCGAAAGATAATTCTAACTCCGAAAAGGAAGCGGTAGAGCAAATCTATCGTCAGCTTAGAAATACGGAAGCTCCTGATGAGCAAACAGCACGTGATATCATTCAAAGCTTATTCTTTAGTGAGAAGCGTTATGATTTGGGTGAAGTAGGTCGTTATAGAATCAACAAGAAGTTAGGTCTTGACCTAAGTTTCGATCAGCGTGTATTAACCACCGAAGACATTATCCTTATCGTCAAGTATCTGATCGGTCTGATCAACTCAAAAGCGGTGGTTGATGACATTGACCACTTGAGCAACAGACGCGTAAGAACCGTAGGGGAACAATTGTATTCTCAGTTTGGTGTTGGTCTTGCCCGTATGGCGAGAACGATCAAAGAGAGAATGAATGTTCGCGATAACGAAGATTTCAAACCGGTTGATTTGATTAACGCAAGAACCTTGTCTAGCGTAATTAATTCTTTCTTCGGAACCAACCAACTTTCACAGTTTATGGATCAAACCAATCCATTGGCTGAGATCACACACAAAAGAAGAATGTCGGCACTCGGGCCAGGCGGTCTCTCCCGAGAGCGTGCAGGTTTCGAAGTTCGTGACGTACATTATACACACTATGGTCGCTTGTGTACTATCGAAACCCCGGAAGGTCCAAACATTGGTTTGATTTCGTCCCTCTGCGTTCACGCAAAAGTGAACAAGATGGGCTTTATTGAAACCCCCTATCGTAAAGTTGAAAACGGTAAGGTGAAGGGAAAGGATGTTATTTTCCTTACTGCCGAAGAAGAAGATACACACAACATCGCTCAGGCTAATATAAAAATTAAGACGGGCGGTGATTTGGAAGATGAGAAAGTAAAAGCTCGGTTTGAAGGTGATTTCCCTGTGGTGGAACCAAAGGATATCACCTATATGGATATTGCTCCGAATCAGATCGTTTCGATTGCTGCTTCCATGATTCCATTCCTGGAGCATGATGATGCAAACCGCGCTTTGATGGGATCAAACATGCAACGTCAGGCAGTTCCATTAATGCGGCCCGAGGCTCCTATTGTAGGTACGGGACTCGAAGGAAGAATTGCCTTGGATTCACGGACCCTGATTTTGGCAGAAGCCAACGGAACAGTGGAATTTGTGGACGCGAAAAAGATTGTAGTCCGTTACGAAGTTTCCGAAGAGCAGGAATTGGTTCGTTTTGATGACGAAGTTAAGTCATACTCGTTGATTAAGTTCAGAAGAACCAATCAGGATACCTGTATCAACCTTACTCCATTGGTGAAGAAGGGGGATAAAGTATCTAAAGGTCAGCCCTTGTGTCAGGGATATGGAACTGCGAATGGTGAGTTAGCGCTTGGTCGCAACTTGCTGGTAGCATACATGCCTTGGCAAGGATACAACTTTGAAGATGCGATTGTAATTTCTGAGCGTGTTGTGCGCGAAGATGTTTACACATCTATCCACGTTGAGGAATTTGAATTAGAGGTTCGTGATACGAAGCGTGGTGAAGAGGAGTTAACTTCTGAAATTCCGAATGTTAGTGAAGAAGCTGTTAAGCATCTTGATGAAAATGGTATCATCCGCATTGGTGCAGAAGTTAAAGAAGGAGATATTCTTATCGGTAAGATCACTCCTAAAGGAGAAACGGATCCTACTCCGGAAGAAAAACTTTTGAGAGCGATCTTTGGTGATAAAGCAGGTGATGTGAAGGATGCCTCTATGAAAGCACCTCCATCATTAAAAGGTGTGGTTATCGAGACGAAGCTATTCTCAAGACCTAAGCGTGATAAGGATGTAAGAACCAAGTCTAAGAAGGAGTTGGATGCATTAAAAAATCGCTACAGCAAAGAGTTGACGGAGTTGCGTGCTTCCATGATCAAAAAACTTACTACGCTGCTTACGGGTAAATCCAGTCAGGGTGTTAAGCACAAGTTTGGTGATGAACTGATCAGCAAGGGGGTTAAATTCACTGGTAAAGTGATTGAAAGCAATCTTTTCCCGGATAAGAACATCTACCGCGATGAGAGCAATTATAATGTACCGGAAGAGGTTAACCTGATTGCCGATATTAGTTTGGAAAGCTGGACAACCGATGATCATACCAATGACCTGGTGTCTGAATTGGTGAAGAACTATTTGAACAAGAGAAATGTAATTGCAGGTGAGTTTAAGCGTGAACGCTTTACGTTGGAAGTAGGGGATGAACTACCGGCAGGCATTGTTCAATTGGCTAAAGTTTATATTGCTAAGAAGCGGAAGTTGAAAGTGGGAGATAAGATGGCCGGTCGTCACGGAAACAAGGGTGTTGTAGCCCGGATCGTTCGTGAAGAAGATATGCCATTCCTGGAAGACGGAACACCTGTTGATATCTGCTTAAACCCGCTGGGTGTACCCTCGCGTATGAACTTGGGTCAGATCTATGAGACGGTGTTAGCATGGGCTGGTAGAAGATTGGGCAGAAAATATGCAACCCCAATTTTTGATGGAGCCTCTCTCGATCAGGTTTCTTCGGAATTGAAAGAAGCCAATCTTCCTGAATTTGGTCGTACCTATTTATTCGATGGATTAACCGGAGATAAGTTTGATCAACCGGTAACAGTTGGTATTGCCTACATGTTGAAGCTGGGTCACCTGGTGGATGATAAAATGCATGCACGATCTATCGGACCGTATTCACTTATTACGCAACAGCCGTTGGGTGGTAAGGCACAATTCGGTGGTCAGCGTTTTGGTGAGATGGAGGTTTGGGCGATTGAAGCGTTTGGAGCTTCCCATATTCTTCAGGAAATCCTTACAATTAAATCCGATGACGTGATTGGTAGAGCAAAAGCCTACGAGTCAATTGTTAAAGGTGAAAATATGAGGAAGCCAAATATCCCTGAGTCGTTCAACGTATTGGTGCATGAACTCAGAGGTTTGGCACTGGAGATAACGATGGATTAATAGTTCATAGTCTTGAGGCCTTAGTCATTAATACTGAGGACTCAAGACCAACAACTAAGTACTATAAAAGAATTAGTTAACTGAAAACGATCAAATATGTCTTTCAGAAAAAATAAAAAGATCAACAACGACTTCTCTAAAATCACCATTAGTCTTGCTTCTCCAGAATCCATTCTGGAAAGTTCACATGGTGAGGTAACACAACCAGAAACCATCAATTACAGAACGTATAAACCTGAAATGGGTGGACTGTTTTGCGAGCGGATTTTCGGTCCGGTTAAGGATTGGGAATGTCATTGCGGAAAATACAAGCGTATTCGTTACAAGGGTATTATCTGCGACCGTTGCGGAGTGGAGGTTACTGAAAAGAAAGTAAGACGCGAGCGCATGGGCCATATCGAATTGGTGGTGCCGGTTGCTCATATCTGGTATTTCCGTTCTTTACCTAATAAGATCGGATATTTGCTTGGGCTACCCACCAAGAAGCTGGATCAGATTATTTATTACGAGCGTTTCGTGGTTATTCAACCGGGTGTTAAGGAAGAGGAAGGAATTAATCGTCTTGACTTCTTAACCGAAGAGGAATACCTGGATATCGTTGACAAGCTACCTCGCGAGAATCAACTATTGGATGATAACGATCCTAAAAAATTCATCGCGAAGATGGGAGCCGATGCATTGGAAATGCTACTCTCTCGGGTGAAGTTGGATGAACTTTCATACGAGTTGCGTCACCAGGCAGCTACTGATACCTCGCAGCAGCGTAAAGCTGAAGCGTTGAAGCGCTTGAAAGTGGTTGAGGCTTTCCGCGAAGCAAATACGCGTGTTGAAAACAGACCGCAGTGGATGACCATTAAGATGGTTCCGGTGATTCCGCCAGAATTGCGTCCACTTGTGCCCTTGGATGGTGGTCGTTTTGCTACTTCCGATTTAAATGATCTTTACAGACGTGTTATTATCCGTAACAACCGTCTTAAGAGATTGATTGATATTAAAGCCCCCGAAGTAATTCTTCGTAACGAGAAGCGGATGCTTCAGGAAGCGGTTGATTCATTGTTTGATAACTCAAGAAAAGTTAATGCCGTGCGTTCCGATGGAAACCGTGCATTGAAGTCGTTGAGTGACATGTTGAAAGGTAAGCAGGGACGTTTCCGTCAGAACTTACTGGGTAAGCGTGTTGACTACTCAGGCCGTTCTGTTATTGTAGTAGGACCAGAATTGAAATTGCATGAGTGCGGTTTGCCAAAAGATATGGCAGCTGAATTATTCAAGCCATTTATTATTCGCAAGCTTATTGAAAGAGGAATTGTGAAGACTGTGAAGTCTGCGAAGAAAATCGTGGATCGCAAAGATCCTGTGGTATGGGATATTTTGGAAAACGTATTGAAAGGACATCCTGTTCTTTTGAACCGTGCTCCAACCCTTCACCGCTTAGGTATTCAGGCTTTCCAACCAAAGTTGATTGAAGGAAAAGCGATTCAATTGCACCCGTTAGTTTGTACCGCGTTTAACGCTGACTTTGACGGTGACCAGATGGCCGTTCACGTGCCGCTTGGTCAGGAGGCAATTCTTGAAGCTTCGTTGTTGATGCTTTCATCACACAACATCCTGAACCCGGCTAACGGAGCTCCTATCACAGTGCCTTCTCAGGACATGGTGTTAGGTCTTTATTATCTGACAAAAGGAAGAAAAGGAGAACAGGGTGAAGGCAAGAAATTTTATTCTGCTGAAGAGGTTGTTATCGCCTACAATGAAGGCAAACTTTCGAAGCATGCAATAATAAAAGTTCGCGCATCGGTTCGTGATAAGAAAAACGAACAGCTTGAAACAAAAATGATCGAAACGGTAACAGGTCGCGTTATTTTTAATCAGGTAGTTCCGGCCGAGGTAGGTTATGTAGATGAACTTCTCACCAAGAAGAAGCTACAAACTATTATTGCCGATGTATATAAACTAGCGGGTCAGGCAAAAACAGCTAAGTTTCTGGATGATATAAAAGACCTTGGCTTCCAAATGGCTTACCGAGGTGGACTATCCATGGGCTTGGGCGATGTTAAAGTACCCGCAGAAAAGAAGAAGTTGGTTGAAGAAGCACAGAAGGAAGTTGATTCTGTATGGAACAACTATATGATGGGTCTGATTACTGACAACGAACGGTACAATCAGGTAATTGATATTTGGACTCGTACCAACACGATGCTTACCAATACGCTAATGAAGCAGTTGGAAGAAGATCATCAGGGCTTTAACTCTATCTATATGATGATGCACTCGGGTGCTCGTGGATCGAGAGAGCAAATTCGTCAGTTGGGGGGTATGCGTGGATTGATGGCGAAGCCTCAGAAGAACCTTGCAGGTTCAGTGGGTTCGATCATTGAAAACCCGATCCTTTCAAACTTTAAAGAAGGATTGGATGTATTGGAGTACTTTATCTCTACACACGGTGCCCGTAAAGGTCTTGCCGATACAGCGTTGAAGACAGCGGATGCGGGTTACTTAACCCGAAGACTTGTTGACGTTGCTCAGGATCTTGTTGTAACAGAAGAAGATTGCGGAACACTTCGTGGATTGAAAGTAACGGCACTAAAAGATAATGAAGACATAGTTGAACCTTTGTCGGAGCGTATCTTAGGTCGTGTTACGGTTCATGATATTTATGATCCGTTGAACGATGAGTTGATTTGCGCAGCGAATGAGGAAATTACGGATGAAGTTGCTAAGCGAATTGAGGAAACCAGCATTGAGGAAGTAGAAATTCGTTCAGTACTTACCTGCGAAACTAAGGTAGGGGGTTGTGCTAAATGTTACGGCAGAAACCTGGCCACCGGTAAGATGGTTCAGGCGGGTGAAGCCGTAGGTGTTATTGCGGCACAATCAATAGGTGAACCGGGTACTCAGTTGACACTGCGTACGTTCCACGTAGGGGGTACAGCCTCCAACATTGCTGTGGATGCCAACATTAAAGCAAAATTCTCAGGTACGGTTGAATTTGAAGGTATCCGTACAGTCGATACCACCGATCGTGAAGATAACAAGGTGAAGGTGGTGATGGGTCGTACCGGTGAGATACGGATTTTGGATGAAGAAAAGCGTGTGTTAATAAGCAACAACGTTCCTTATGGCGCTTTCCTGAAAGTGAAAGATGGACAGAAAGTTGAAAAAGGAACAGAGCTTTGTTATTGGGATCCTTACAATGCGGTTATCTTATCGGAGTATGATGGTGAAATTGAATTTGAAGCCATCATTGAAGGGGTAACCTATAAGGAGGAATCGGATGAGCAGACAGGTCACAGAGAAAAGGTAATCACCGATACCCGCGATAAGACGAAGAATCCGGCAATCATTGTAAAAGGTAAGAGTGATACAAAAGGATATAATATTCCGGTTGGAGCGCACTTAGCGGTGGATGAAGGTGAGAAGATTAAAGCCGGACAAGTGTTGGCTAAGATTCCTCGTACCATGGGTAAGTCTCGTGATATCACGGGAGGTTTGCCACGTGTAACAGAATTGTTTGAAGCCCGTAACCCATCTAACCCAGCGGTGGTTAGTGAAATTGACGGGGTAGTTACTTATGGTGGTATCAAGCGCGGGAATCGCGAAATCTTCATCGAGTCTAAGGACGGTGTGCAGAAGCGTTATTTAGTTCCGTTGTCTAAGCACATTTTGGTTCAGGATAATGACTTTGTGAAAGCAGGTCAACCTTTATCCGATGGTGCTATTACTCCTTCTGATATTTTGTCAATCAAAGGACCAACGGCTGTTCAGGAATATCTTGTCAATGAGATTCAGGAAGTGTATCGCTTGCAAGGTGTTAAGATTAACGACAAACACATTGAGTGTATCGTAAGTCAGATGATGCAAAAAGTGGAGATCATTGATTCGGGAGACACTACGTTCTTACCAGGCGAATATGTTGACAAGTTTGAATTCCGTGAAGAAAACGATCGTGTGCTTGACAAGAAAATTGTTATGGACGCGGGAGATTCTCAGCGATTCAAAGTAGGCCAAATCATTAACCCTCGCGAATTGCGCGATGAGAATTCATCCTTGAAGAGAAAAGATCAGAAAGCAGTTGAAGTACGGGATGCGTTAAGTGCCGTTTCAAGACCAAC
>JAEUUB010000851.1 GCA_016787745.1 Cyclobacteriaceae bacterium | reverse complement strand
TAACACAACGGTAGATCTCGCAGGCAAAGATGCCAATGGTAAGTTTATTAATGATCTGGAAAATGATGATGTTCCAAACTTCTTTGGTACTTCGGCTGCCGCCCCGCATGCCGCTGGGGTAGCCGCGTTGGTTATGGAGGCACGATCAAAATATTACCCAGCGGCTGCAGGAACGTCACCCATACATAAAGATGGTTCTAGCTGGGCATCGGGCAACTCTCCCGATGATATTAAGAAGGTACTTAAACAAACTGCTGATAATACCTATGGTTCAAATTCGGGAGCAGGCCTTGTCCGCAGTGATGCAGCACTCTTAACCCTTGCTTCACCCAAGCCAGAGATAATACAATTCAGAACAATTCCCGAAGATGCAAGCCCGGGTCGGGATGCCTTTACGTTGGTTATTGAGGGAAATGGATTCTATTACGACTCAAAGGTTTTACTCACGGATGAGATAAATCAAACTCCGCTTGAACTGAACTCAAGGTATAATGAGTTGACAAATAATCTGGAGGTTAGCATGGAGCCATTCGATGGTAACCCGGTTATTACAGTACTAAATAATTCGATTGCAAATTCAGGCGATGGCGGGTCCAGTGATCCACTTCCCATCTTAACCACACCCAGACAAAGTATTTCTATTCGGGCAAGAAGTATTTCAAAGAAGTTTGGACAAACTATCGATCCATCAGAATTTGAAATTGTCCTGTACGAACTTAAAGAAAATGATGCAGGCACGTGGACCTGGCAGGAATCAAATCTTACTTTGGCTGAGGTTGGTTTAACGCTTGATGCCAGTGATGAAACCTTGGTTCACTTAAGCATTGAGAAAACAACCTACGATGTGCTCGGTGACCGAAGTCCGGTTCGTGAAGGCAACTACGAACTCACTCCCACTCATGGTAAAACCCATGAAATATTTCGCGAACGGTTTAATTATATCGGTGAATTGGAGGATGAAAGTGGGTCTGCCCTATACAACGGAGAGGACAATATTTTCGGTGATCGCTACCCTTATATTCCAGGGTTTATAAAGATTGAACCTTTGCGAATAAACATTCAGCCAGTCACTACCACTCCATCCTTAGTTTATGGACAATCGGTCAGTGATAAAATTGATTATCTGGTTACTGTTAATCCGGAAGACGCGACTTCCGTTTCGGATATCAACAGTCTAACCGCTTCAATTAAAAATGAGTACCTGACCGATCTCGCAAAAGCAAAACAAGAGGGAGAGGACGCCTTGCCGCTGGCCATCTTTGATGCACGCGAGTTTAATGGCAGAACGCTAATTAACTCAGACGTTACCAATTTAAGTTTTATGGTAAGCGGACGAACTCTGATTAATGGACGCACCTTAATCAATGGGCGAACTCTGATTAATGGACGCACTTTAATTAATGCCATTGATGCTCCTCTTAGCTCGTTTTTCAATTATCTCGGAGCACCGGAAGGCGATCAACAACTGAACAATCCTGAATTAAATGGTCGCACATTAATAAATGGTCGTACCCTCATCAATGGAAGAACTCTGATTAATGGAAGAACATTGATCAACGGAAGAACATTGATCAATGGAAGAACGCTGATAAACGGAAGAACGCTGATCAATGGAAGAACACTTATTAACGGAACAGAAGGTGCCGGTGATGATGCTCCCGAACTGGACAATTCGTTGATTATTTTTGGTGAAAAAGACCTGGAGCCATCCGTAGAAGTAACTGTTAACAATAAAGATTACTATGATTTTGGGGTTGATGAAACAGAAGAAGAATCTCCTGAAGATGCTAACCTGGATTTCTATTCGATCAACCTGGTTAGTGGCACGGGTGTAACTCCTCCCGGGCAACCGCATTTAATTGTCCCCGGAACATTTTTATCCAACAACTATGTAGTGACCTACGAAGCAGGAACATTAACAATTACTGAAGCCTTATTAACGGTAAGTACTTCCGCAAATCCAGCCGAGATTGTTTATGGGGATGCTACCCCGGAATACAATACAACTATGGAAGGTTTTGAAACCAGCACCTCTTTCTTTGAGGAAGGAAACATGGAAGAAGTAACTCTAACCGAAAATCAGGAATCTGTTGTAGCGGCTATCACATACTCTTTAACAAAAGGCGAAGCGGAAGGATTACCTGCTGATGGAATAATTCCTGCAGGATCCTACCAGATCATTCCTGCTATTACTTTAAATCAACCCGCGAACTATACAATAGATTATGCCAGCGGAATTTACGGTGCGCTTACTGTAAATAAAGCGGAACCAACGGTAGTCGTTGAGGGCGGCACCTATGTTTATGACGGTTTAGAGAAAGTTGCCACCGGTTTTGCTTTTGGGATTAATGGGTCTGAAGACATCCTTAATCCACCTGTAACATTTCATTATGTGGGCACCGGAGAAACAACTTACGGTCCTATTTCATCAGCTCCCGTTAAAGCAGGCACGTATCAAGCTACAGCCCAATTTGCCGGAGATGATAATTATACCACAATTGAAAATGTGGTGGCTATTGTTATCAATAAAAAACAAGCCTCTATAACTCCAATGGCAGCTACTAAAGTATATGGCGAGTCTGATCCAATACTTTCAGGTACCACAACCGGATTTCTAGCTGCTGATGCAATTACCGCAACTTATAGCAGAACGCCCGGAGAGTCTGTTACAGTTGTCCCCTATTCAATCAGCGCCATGTTGCAACCAGCAAGTTTGTTGGATAACTATGAAATTGTGTATAACCAGGCTGACTTTATCATAACCAAGGCACAATTAAATGCATCGGCTGATAATAAGGTTAGGACGTACGGAGCAAATAACCCAGCCTTCACTATCAGCTATAGTGGATTTAAGAATGGCGACAATGAAGGATCATTGCCGTCAAAACCGATTGCTTCTACGCTCGCCAATCAGGCAAGTCCTGTGGGCATCTACCAAATCATACTTACGGGAGGAAGTTCATCAAATTACTCTATATCGACCACCAATGGTGTATTGGAGATTACCAAGGCTAAACTTACTGTAACAGCCGATGACAAAGTAATAGAATGCTGCTTTACATTCCCTACATTGTCTTCTACCATAACTGGATTTGTAAATGGCGAAACGGAAGCCTCCTTAGTTACCGGAGGTCCCTCCTACTCCATCTCCGGAAATTTCAATTGGGCCGGTATTTATTCAATTGTTCCAAAAAATCTAAAGCTATCCAATTCAACTAACTATGACATTGAATACAAAGAAGGTACGCTTTACGTAATTCCAAATCGCTTAACGGCCAAAGCAATTGAACCCACCCTTGTATGCGTAGAAGAAGTATCTCATGATCCTTCTGGCTTTAGGTACAAAGCTCACTTTGAATATAAAAACGAAAATTATACATCCGTTTATATTCAAGCAGGTTCTGACAACCGGTTAACGAGTACAGGAAATTTCTCCGGACAAGTACCGCAATTGTTTCCACAAGGAACAAATCAGTTTGAGGTACTCTTCGATGGAAGTCCGCTGACATGGACTGTAAAGAGTTATTATTTTACCCAACTCCGTACAAACTCCGCCACAGCCAGCGCAGATAGCCCCAGATGTCAGAATAATTCCAGTGCCCGAACCTTGCCTGCAATAAGTTCGGAATCAACCCGCCTGTATAACCTCGCGGATGAACTTGGAGAGACCGTAGTTGCTTATCCAAACCCCACTGTGGACTACCTGAATATCTCAATCAGTGGGGTTACCGAACTACCCACGGCTGCAAACATTTCTGTAGTGGATCAGGTTGGAAGAAATTATACTGTAAAGTCCAGTTGGCAGGCAGATAATTCAATCTTGCAACTGGATCTCACCAGCCTTGATAATGGGTTGTACCTAATACGAATTAGTCACACCCGGGGAATTCAAACGTTGAAAGTCTTTAAAGAGTAAAAAGATTAAAATATAAAGAAGAAGGTTGCCTTAAAAGTAATTCAGTCATCATGGCCCTTGCCTGCGCGTAGTCCCGCCTGCGTATAACTTCGTGCAGGCAGGCTCGGAATGATATTTCAAATTTCATGACTTTTAAGACTGCCTCTTTTGTTTTATGGTTATCCTTAAAATTTTATAAATGATTCGTACCTTGTAAGCATAATACCATTTAAAAAAATCAGTGAGAAGTAGAATTATCCCCGCACTCTCGATCTTACTTCTTTTAACCGGCTTGGCACAAGGTCAAAACTACGAAATTGAAAAGCTTAAGGAATCAATTGCGAAACAAAAGGATGACTCAGCCAAAGTAAATAGCCTTATTGTCCTAAGTAGTAAATATTTAGGCGAAAACCCTGCAGAGGCATTGCCATATGCCAAGGAAAGTCTTGATCTAGCTAAAAAACTTAAAATTCCAAAATGGGAGGCTTACGCTTACAAAGCCATTGGATCAAGTTATTTCTATCAGTCCAATTTTTCAGAAGCAGCTATTCAATTTCAAAAGGCACTGGCTCTTTTTGATTCACTTAATTATGAAAAAGGACAGGCCAACATTCTCAACAGCCTTGGGTCCACGTATTTTAACGCAGGAGATAATACCAAAGCCATTGAATTCCATTTACGATCGCTCACAATATCAGAAAAATTGAAGGACTCCCTGTATATGGGCACTGCGCTGAACGGAATTGGTGCAGCTTACAACAACAACCCAAGCATGGTTGACAAAGCGCTGGGGTATTATCTGCGGGCGCTTCCCATTTTTCAGGGGATTGACTATGAAGCCGGAACCGGAATCATAGCCATGAATGTGGGTGAGATTTATAAGAAAAAGAAACGCTACGACTCTGCCATTATTTATTTAGACGAATCATTAGAGGTGTATCGAAACACCATCGATGCAACCTTTCCGCTGAACATGCTGGGGGCGGTTTATGCCGAGTTGGGTGACTATAAAGAGGCTTTAATGTATCAGAATAAGGCGCTTGAAATTGCCCGTGAGTTAAATGCAAAATTTGAAATTTCGCAAAGTCTTTTAAGCATTGGGCAGACCTTACGAAGGCAAGGCAAAACACAGGAGTCGATACGATACTTTCGTAATGCGATCCTTGTCTCAAAAGAGATTGACGCCAAAGAGCAATTGAAAGATTCCTATGGCGGGCTGGCCAAAGCCTACGCAATGATAGGTGACTTTAAAAATGCTTATACCTACGATACCCTTTTTAGAAGTATTAAAGATACACTCTATAATACTGACAATGATAAGAAATTACAGCAGCTCCAATTCAATTTTGAAATT
>JAEUUB010000848.1 GCA_016787745.1 Cyclobacteriaceae bacterium | reverse complement strand
GTAGATTGTACCTTGCTTTACCATTCAAAACTATTTGTATGTCTATTAAAATCCGCAAACAAGACGCACTTAATTATCACACACAAGGACAACCGGGTAAAATAGAAGTTGTGCCCACCAAAATATTGAGCACGCAACTGGATCTGGCGCTAGCCTACTCGCCCGGTGTAGCCGAACCATGTAAAGAAATTGCTGCCAATAAAGACGATGTCTACAAATACACTTCGAAAGGAAACCTGGTGGCTGTAATTTCTAACGGAACGGCTGTTTTGGGTTTGGGCAATATTGGCCCCGAAGCATCCAAGCCTGTAATGGAAGGTAAAGCCGTGCTGTTTAAAAAGTATGCCGGTATCGATAGCTTCGATATTGAGATTGATGAAGAAGATCCGGATGCGTTAATCAAAATTGTAAAATCACTAGAGCCCACGTTTGGTGGAATAAACCTGGAGGACATCAAAGCGCCCGAATGTTTCAAAATAGAAACGGAGTTGCGTGAGAAGATGAACATTCCCATCATGCACGATGATCAGCATGGTACGGCCATTATATCAAGTGCTGCGTTGCTTAACGCGCTAATCCTGGTAGATAAAAAAATAGAAGAGATTGTATTGGTGGTAAATGGTGCCGGTGCGGCTGCCGTTTCGTGCTCGCGATTGTATATGGCCCTGGGTCTTAAAAAGGAAAACCTGATTATGTGCGACAGCAAAGGCGTAATCAACAAGGAACGCAAAGGCCTTGATGCGATCAAATCGGAATTCATTACCTCTCGCAAACTCAATACTCTGCAGGAAGCCATGAAAGGCTGCGATGTGTTTGTTGGGTTATCTGTTGCCAATGCGATTACACAGGAAGATGTAATGAATATGGCAAAAAATCCAATTGTGTTTGCCTTGGCCAATCCTGATCCTGAAATAGCCTATGACCTCGCAATGAAAACCCGTCCTGACTTGATTATGGGTACGGGTCGTTCCGATCATCCTAATCAGATCAATAATGTATTGGGATTCCCTTACATTTTCAGAGGAGCTTTGGATGTACGCGCCACCGAAATTAATGAAGAAATGAAATTGGCCGCTGTGCATGCTTTGGCGGAATTGGCAAAAGAGCCTGTGCCCGATCTGGTCTTTCAGGCCTATGGTATAGAGCGGATTCAGTTTGGCAAGGATTATCTGATTCCAAAACCGCTCGATCCGAGACTAATTACAACCGTATCCCCCGCTGTTGCGAAAGCCGCTATGGATTCAGGTAAGGCGCGTAAGCCTATTACAAATTGGGGTGCCTATAACGATGAGTTGTTGAAACGCATTGGAATAGATTCAACGCTTACCTCACGCATCATTGAACGGGCAAAGAAAAATCCAAAAACCATTGTATTTGCTGAGGCGGATCATCCCAAGATTTTGAAGGCCGCTCAAATTTTACAAGACGAAGGAATTGCCCGTCCTATTTTATTAGGATATCGTGATCATATTCAAAAATTGGTGGAAGAACATGGCCTGGATATAACCGGATGCTCCATCATCGATCCGCGGGAAGAAAAAGAGCGTGAAGAAAAATATGCAAAAGCATTTCACGCCAAGCGACAACGTAAAGGCACTACCTTAAAAGATGCTTATCGGGTATTACGCGACCGGAATGCCTTTGGTGCGATGATGGTAGAGTTTGGTGAAGCGGATGCCCTTGTGTCGGGATTAACGAAAGATTATCCAAAAACCATTTTGCCCTCATTGCAAATCATTGGCATGGCGGAAGGGGTAAAGCGTGTAGCCGGCATGTACATTATTATGAATAAGAAGGGGAGTTTCTTCTTTTCTGATTGTACCGTTAACGTGGACCCAACCAAGGAAGAACTTACCGAGATCATTGGGCTTACGGCACGAGGGGTTAAATTTTTTGATGTAGATCCGCGTGTAGCCGTATTGAGCTACTCAAATTTTGGGTCCAGCAAAGGGGAGGTACCAGAAAAAACCCGCGAAGCAGTTCGGTTGGCTAAACAAAAATTTCCTGACTTAATAATTGATGGCGAAATTCA
>JAEUUB010000844.1 GCA_016787745.1 Cyclobacteriaceae bacterium | reverse complement strand
GGCCAAACTATATTTTTGAATAATTTCATTTCAAACTATTTTCTGTTAAGATTTTATAACTTAATTTGCCCGTTCAATTTTAACAATTTAACCTAAACCTTAACCTATGAAGAAGTTTTTACTGTTATGCTTCTCATTCGTAATTGCGCTAAGTGCCTTAGCTCAGGAGCGAGTGGTTTCAGGTAAAGTAACATCTGCTGAAGATGGCTCATCTTTGCCTGGAGTGAATGTGGTTCTGAAAGGAACTACGAATGGAACGGTTACCGATGTAGACGGTAACTATAGACTCACCGTGCCAGCTACAGGGGGTAGTCTGGTGTTTTCATTTATCGGCTTACAAACCCAGGAAGTCGCCATTGGCGAACGGTCTACTGTAGACATTGGCCTGGGTCTGGATGTTCAGCAACTTACCGAAGTTGTTGTTACCGCTGCCGGTATCGAGCGTGAAAAGAAGGCACTTGGCTATTCTGTAGCAAGTGTTTCCGGATCTGCTATGCAGCAGCGCTCTGAGCCCGATCCGCTTCGTGCGCTTCAGGGCAAAATGCCCGGTGTAAATATCACCGGTTCAGGAGGTGCTCCTGGTCAGTCAACCCGTATTAACATCCGCGGTTTTTCTTCGTTAACTGGTAATACCCAGCCCTTATTTGTTGTGGATGGTATTCCTTTTGATAACGGAGTTAACGATGATGTAT
Organism: Cyclobacteriaceae bacterium; assembly: GCA_016787745.1. Classification (GTDB taxonomy): domain Bacteria; phylum Bacteroidota; class Bacteroidia; order Cytophagales; family Cyclobacteriaceae; genus ELB16-189. Next base: position 737 of record JAEUUB010000844.1, on the reverse strand, counting down.
TCGGTGCGGCCCGGGGTACTCAATTCTCAAACCGTGCGTTTGACCTTGACCCCAACAACATTGAATCAATCACAGTATTGAAAGGTGCTGCTGCGGCTGCCCTTTACGGTTCTCGTGCAACCAATGGTGTTGTGGTTGTAACTACCAAGGCTGGTAAAAAAGGCTCCAAGAAAGGACTGGAAGTTTCTTTCAACAGCTCATTAAACTTTGAAGAGATTTCAGGTCTTCCAGATTATCAGGATGTTTATACGCAAGGTTCTAATCAGAACTATAATGGTGGATTTATCGGTAACTGGGGAGCTCCTTTCCCGGAATATGTGGATCAATTGAATCAACAATATCACGGAGGCACTCAGCGTTATTCAAAAGTCTATTCTCCAGGATATGCTGAAGGAACTGTACCGCACCCAATTACTGGTAATGCCTATGGTATTGGCCAGGGCTATCAGGCAGCGTTCCCCGAATTGATGGCTACAACCGATATTAACGGAAACGGAAAATTGGATGATCCACTTCCAGTGGTATTGCGTCCATACGACATTGTGGGTGGTTTCTTCAATACCGGTAAAGTGTGGGAGAATGCCTTAACCGTAAGCAGCAGCAACGATAAAGTAGCCGTTAGCGGTGGGGTTTCAAGAATGCAAAATGAAGGTATCGTGCCTAATTCGGAAGCCGGCCGTACCAGCATCAACTTTGGTGGTTCCGGTCAATTGGACAACGGATTGTTCATTTCTGGA
>JAEUUB010000450.1 GCA_016787745.1 Cyclobacteriaceae bacterium | reverse complement strand
AAAGTTAAGCGGGTAGCCATAAGCAAAAAGAAAATTGAAGTGATCGATCCCACCAAAGTAAAGAGTTACGACTGGTCGGAAGTAAAAAGCCTGAAACTCATTCCGTTTTTTAATTTGTATAGTCTCAAACTAAAGGGGAAGCGGAGTAAGATTTATTTTATACCTACAACAAATACCCAAGCGTTGTTTGGATTGTTTTCGGGACCCTCGGATTTAATTCCAAGGAAGATTCGGTAGACTTAAACCAGGTCTGTTAGTCTTTTACTTCAAAACTCCCAACTCTTTCCCAACTTCGGTAAAGGCTTGAATCGCTTTGTCTAAATGATGTTGTTCGTGCGCTGCCGAAATTTGTACACGAATGCGTGCCTTACCTTTCGCCACCACAGGGAAGAAGAATCCAATTACATAAATTCCTTTTTCAAGCAAGCGCTCAGCAAATTTTTGCGCCAGCGGAGCTTCGTATAACATGATGGGTACAATCGGGTGAATGCCGGGCTTGATATCAAAACCTGCAGCCGTCATTTTATCACGGAAGTATTTTGTGCTCTTCTCCAATTTATCGCGTAAAGTGGTAGTTTCCGAAAGCATGTTAAATACTTCTATCGATGCTCCGGTAATGGAAGGTGCTAAGGTGTTTGAAAATAAATAAGGTCTTGAGCGCTGGCGCAACAATTCAATAATTTCTTTTCGCCCCGATGTAAATCCACCCGAAGCTCCCCCCAAGGCTTTGCCCAATGTTCCGGTAACAATATCCACACGATCCATCACACCACAATACTCAGGCACACCACGACCTGTCTTCCCAATAAACCCAGACGAATGACATTCGTCCGTCATCACAAGCGCTTCATATTCATCGGCCAGGTCACAAATCTTATTTAGCTGTGCAATGGTTCCATCCATGGAAAAGGCACCATCGGTAACAATAATAATCTGATTGGCTCCGGCTTTGCGTGCATCTTCCAGCTGTAATTTCAAGTCGACCATGTCGTTGTGCTTGTAACGGTAGCGCATCGCTTTGCATAAGCGAACACCATCAATGATTGATGCGTGATTCAACTCGTCTGAGATTATCGCATCTTTCTCGCCAAGCAAAGGTTCAAATACCCCGCCATTTGCATCAAAAGCGGCAGCATATAATATAGTGTCTTCTGTGCCCAGAAAATCTGAAATCTTTTTTTCCAGTTCTTTATGAATATCCTGGGTGCCACAAATAAATCGAACCGATGACATTCCAAATCCATGTGTATCTATCGCGCGCTTGGCGGCTTCAATAACACGCGGATGCGATGACAAACCGAGATAATTATTCGCACAAAAGTTTATAACCGCTTTGCCATCTTGTGTTTTTATGTCGGCTCCTTGTGGAGTAGTAATGATTCTTTCTTTTTTAAAGAGCCCGGCTTCACGAATGGATTCAAGTTCTTTTTGTAATACGGGTTGTAGCCTCTTATACATAGTTAGTTCATTTTCGGTTTCGGTCTCATTACAGGCTTGGAAGCCACCGGAGCAGATTTTGGTTTTTCCGTTAACTCCTCTTTTAATAAATACTTTCTACGGGTTGGATTGATCAGGTAAAGCTTTTGAGCGGTAAAACTCGCTTCACTCATGGATTCAAAGAGTACACTCCATTCATGCCACAGTGTAGGTTCAGCCAGCTTAAAGGCTGTTGAATCTATTTTCTTTTTGACCAGATATTCTTCAAAAGTCATGTCACAAATCTACAAATCGGAATTCGTAAATGATACATCGTAAATTTTAATAACTTGCCCCAGATTCAATGAATTAAATGAAGAAGACAAAGATTTTACTTATAGGCGCTGGCGGACAACTTGGCTCAGAACTTACCCAGGGTCTTTGGAAAATATATGGTCAGGAGAATGTAATTGCATCCGACATAAAAGATGCACAAGGCATTTTAAAAGAAGGTCCGTACGAGAAATTTGATGTGATGCAACGCGATAAACTATTTGAGTTGCTTCGCAAACACGAAGTTACACAAGTCTATCACCTGGCCGCCTTACTTTCTGCCACCGGAGAAAAAGACCCACGCTGGGCCTGGAAACTGAACATGGATAGTTTGCTTTTTGTTTTGGAGGCAGCTCATGAACTTAAACTCGATAAAGTTTATTGGCCCAGTTCAATTGCTGCATTCGGCCCTACAACACCCAAACAAAATACACCGCAGGATACTATTATGGATCCAACAACCGTATATGGCATTACCAAGTTGGCGGGTGAGCTCTGGTGTGAGTATTATTTCAGAAGATACGGAGTAGATGTGCGTAGTCTTCGTTACCCGGGATTGATCGGGTATAAAACTCCACCCGGGGGCGGCACCACCGATTATGCCGTTGATATTTATTTTAAGGCATTAAAAGATAAAAAATACGAATCGTTTCTTGCTGCGGATACGTATTTGCCCATGATGTATATGGACGATGCGGTAAAAGCCACATTGGATTTAATGGAGGCACCTGCCGAGAAAGTAAAAATTCGTTCGAGTTATAATATTGGGGCGATGAGTTTTTGTCCGGCACAGGTTGCATCAACGATTAAAAAATATATCCCGGAATTTACAATTACGTATAAACCAGATTTTCGTCAAGCCATTGCAGACTCGTGGCCGAAGTCTATGGATGACTCACC
>JAEUUB010000807.1 GCA_016787745.1 Cyclobacteriaceae bacterium | reverse complement strand
ACTCACTTCAACCTTTGCTTGATGTGGATAAACACACTTTTCATAGGGGAAAATTACCAAGTATGCGTTATAGTAGTATATTCGCACCTGAATTGTTTCATTTTTTAAAACTAACAAGTAAGAACAATCACTAAAAACCACAATTAATGCTATGGCAAAAAAAGTAAAAAAGGTGGCTAAGAAAGCCGCTAAGAAAGCACCGAAAAAGGCTGCTAAAAAAGTAGTGAAAAAAGCTGCTAAGAAGGTAGCTAAGAAAAAGTCTGCAAGAAAACCCAATGCAGCTTTTATGGCACCGCTTACTCCTAGCGCAACGCTAGCCGAAGTTATTGGAAGCAAGCCAGTACCCAGAACGCAAATGATTAAAAAAATCTGGGAGTACATCAAGAAGAATAACTTACAGGACAAGAAGAACAGGCGTATGATTAATGCTGACGCTAAACTAAAAGCATTGTTTGGCGGAAAGAATCAAATCTCCATGTTTGATCTTGCCGTAATCGTTAACAAGAACATTGTTAAATAGTAATTAATCCTACCTGATTATCAGGAGAAGCCTTGCCAAAAGCAGGGCTTTTTTTATGCCCCTATGCAACCTGCTTCTGAAGGGCTTGTCTTTTACCTCAAACTTTATTGCCGGTATTTTGTCACCTTTTAAAAAATCATCGGTATTGTCTATTAAACCCACAGCTATGTTTAAGAATTACTTCCTTGTAACTATCCGAAATCTCTTTAGGAACGGCTTCTATTCCTTCATAAACATAGCTGGCCTTGCAATAGGTATTACTTGCAGTATCCTGATTCTTCTCTGGGTAGCCGATGAAACCTCCTACGATTCCTTTCATCCAAAAGCAAACCGATTGTATCAGGTATGGGTAAACGCCACCTTCAACGGCAAAATAAACTCCTGGACTTCGGTACCCTTACCCACCTACGAAGGCTTTAAGACGGCCGATAGTAATATCAAGAATGTGTTGGTTACTGACTGGGGGGGCAAGCACTTGATTACCGTTGGAGAAAACCGCCTGATCAAAAAGGGGTATTACGCCAGCGAGGAATTTCTGGAAATGTTTGAGTTTCCCCTTGTAACGGGTTTGGCAGCGCAGGTAATGGATGACCCCCGGTCGATTATTATTACCGAGTCAACCGCGAAAGCCTTGTTTGGCAATGAGGATCCTATCAATCAGATAGTACGGGTTGACAATGAGCATGATTTAAAAGTTACAGGCATTTTAAAGGACATCCCGGGAAATTCATCTTTTGAGTTCGACTTTCTTATGACCTGGAAGTTTCGGGAACAGTCCAGCGACTGGGTAAGAAGAAATACCACTAACTGGGGCAATTATTCTTTTCAGGTCTTTGTAGAACTGAACGACCCCTCCAATAAAGCGGCCGTTGAAAACAGTGTTCGAAACATGCTTCAGGAGCATGGAGAAACGGAAACCAAGCCCGAGTATTTTCTCTATCCCCTTTTGCGCTGGAGACTGCATGGCTCTTTTGAAGACGGAATTGAAACGGGAGGAATGAGCGACTATGTACAAATGTTTACCATCATTGCCATTTTTATTATTGTTATCGCCTGCATCAATTTTATGAATTTGGCTACGGCCCGGTCGGAGCGCAGAGCCCGCGAAGTTGGCATCCGCAAAAGCGTAGGTTCCAGAAGATATGATCTGATTTTTCAATTCATAGGGGAATCTACTTTTATATCGCTGGTTGCTTTTTCACTGGCCGTTTTAATCGCCCAACTACTTCTGCCCTCTTACAACGATCTGGTCCAAAAGAAACTTTTTATTGACTACGCCTCCACACAATTCTGGATGTACTCAATAGGCATGATTCTATTAACCGGAATAATTTCCGGAAGTTACCCTGCATTTTATTTATCTTCCTTTCAGCCCGCCAAAGTTTTAAAGGGCAAACCAACTGCCGGCAAGGGTGCCAGTACCCCACGCAAAGTGCTGGTCACCATTCAATTCGGATTTTCAATTTTACTAATCATTGGCACCCTTGTTATCTACCAACAAATTCAATTGGTTAAAGGACGCCAATTAGGATACGATCAGGAGAATCTAATGGCCATCAACTACACGAATGAAATAGAGAAGAACTACCGGCCCATTAAACTGGAACTGCTGGCCACAGGCGTTGTTGAGTCGGTTACCAAATCAAACAGTTCTATTACCGATATTAATTCAAATAACTTTTTGGGCTGGCCGGGCAAACCCGAAGACTTGCGCGTAATTTTTACAACCATTGCTACCGAATATGATTACACCAAAACTATGGGTATTAAAATTCTGGAGGGGAGAGATTTTTCAGAGGACTTCAAAAGCGATACAGCCGCCATCCTCATCAACAAAGCCGCCCTTGAGTTAATGAACCTCAATGACCCTATTGGCACCGAGTTGGACCTATGGGGTGGAAAAAGAAAGTTGATTGGTGTGGTGGATGATGTACTTATGGGATCCCCCTATCAACCGGTAAAACCTATGTTCGTTATCTTAGATCCCGACTGGATTGATGCTGTCAGCGTTCGACTGAAGAAAACAGCCAACCTGGAAGAATCAATAAATCAGGTTAAATCTGTATTTGAAAAATATGCCCCGGCCTATCCTTTTGAATATCGTTTTGCGGACGTTGAGTTTCAGAAAAAATTTACCACGATTAATCTTACCAGCAAATTGGCGAGCCTCTTTGCCACCCTTACAATTATTATTACAGGACTTGGTTTGTTTGGACTTGCCTCCTTTACGGCAGAACAACGGACAAAAGAAATCGGAATTCGAAAAGTTCTTGGAGCTTCCGTACCCAGTTTAGTTCAATTAATGTCAAAAGACTTTTCCCGACTGGTCATCATCTCTTTCCTTATCTCCTCACCGGTTGCCTGGTGGATGTTGACCAAGTATCTAGAGCGCTATCCGGTTCGCACAGAAATCGAGTGGTGGGTATTTCCTGTAACCGGTCTGATTGCGTTGCTGTTTGCCTTGGTTATTGTAAGTACTCAGGCCTTGCGGGCGGCCAACGCGAACCCGGTTAATTCTTTGCGGAATGAATAGTTAGCAGGTCAGTTATTTATTTTCTGTTTTCCTTTAGAAATATAACCCGACCTTCTTTTGCTGATTGTTTAGCCGCATCCAGTATTTCCATTACGATCATATTATTTTCAAGTGCCGACAAATCGGTGGGCGCTACTTTTATTTCTTTGCGCACTACCGCTGCCAGATATGCAAATGGATCATGAAAGGGCTTTTCTAAAACAGGTGCAGAAAAAAATTCTTCAGGCTCATTTTCTTTTGCTTTCACTCTGGATCCCTGACGATCGGCAATTGCGTACCCCCGCGCACCATATACTTCAATATCTTTACGCCCAAAGGGCCAGTTCCACGATGCCTGAATAATGGTCTGTGTATTTGCATAGGTTACTATGATTGTCGCTTCATCCTCAACCAGAGGATAAATGTCTGGCTTAATCTGTTGTGTAATGGCTACCACCGAACGCGGTCGTTTCCCATTCATTAGCCAGGTTGAAAGGTTAGCGCCATAGCAGCCAAAATCCATAAGGGCCCCACCTCCGTTTTTCACGGGATCGACCAGCCAGGTTAAAAACTCTTTGCCAACACCAATCTCCTTAGGCCCCTGGTGCCCATCATGAATTACCATTTTACGAATTGGCCCATAGGTCTGAGTCTTCATAAACAGCTCTTCTAACTTCAGATTACTGCCATACCAGGTGGTTTCATAATTGGTAAGAACATGAACAGCATGCTTTGCGGCTAACTGTTGAATTTGTTTTGCGTGATCGAGGCTAACAGCCAAAGGTTTCTCCACCATTACATGCACACCACGCGGAGCGCAGGCCTTTACCACCGCAAGATGATCGAATGTATTTCCAAATGCTGTAACCGCTTCAGGCGTTGTTTTTTCAAGCATGACCTCAAGAGAGGTGTGCAGTAAAGAGAGCGGTAGTTTGTATTGGTTTAGCAGTTGTTCAGCAAGGACCCGGTCGGATTCTGCTATACCCACTATTTCAATATCGCCATCATGCGCGCGATTTAAAATCCAATGTACATGCCCATGGGTGAGACCAGCTACACCAACTCTAAACAGTTTTCTTGATTGCTGGGCAAGGCTAGGGCTATTTATTAAAGTTATCAGGGAGAGAAAAATTAATACTTTTCGCATAGAGAGCCAGCCGGTTACTTTTTTGAAAGTTACTGAATCCGGAAGGAAAATTGACTATCTCCGAAAGAAGTCCGCTAAGTATTCAAACAATTTGAGCAGATGGCTATATTTAGAGTGATTTACATTCACTCTGTTCGCCATGACAAAATCCACCCGAAGAAAATTTTTAGCAAGCGTCTCTTTATTAACTTTGGCTCCTGCCCTACAAGCATTGCCTATGAAAAAAGACAAAAACGTTTTGGTACATCATGTATTTTTCTGGTTAAAAAATCCAGACTCCAAAGAAGACCTGGCGAAATTAATTGCCGGAGTGAAGAGTTTATCTAAAATTGAGACTATCCGCATGATTCACGTAGGGGTTCCTGCCTCAACCGAAAAGCGCGATGTTGTTGATAACAGTTACGCTGTATCGGAACTTATGTTCTTCGATGATGAGGTTGGACAAAAAACCTACCAGGATCACCCTATTCATCAAAAATTTATTGTTGATTGTTCACCCCTTTGGGAGAAGGTTGTGGTGTACGATGTGATTAATGTTTAACTGGGCGTTATTCTATAACTATTCTCCGGTATTCAAATCTTTGTTGACCCATAGAGGTATTAACCCCTATTCGAACTAAATATATTCCTGAAGCTACAGAGGCAAGGTCAGCTTTCCAGGTTATATACTGTCGGCCGCCCGCTACAGTTTGTACAGGCGATGTTGCAAAGCTGTTCCCTAGCATATTGACCAGCTGCATAGAGACTTCATTCTTTCCTTCGGGCAAGCTAACGGCAATCGTGAGATCACCTGCCGTGCGGTTAACTGGATTTGGAAACATCGCACCGACCCTTACGTTGTTCTCCAGCAATTGATCCTTAATGTATTGGTTGTCGCCATAATGAAATTTAAGTTGGTGAGCTCCTTTAGGCAGGAACAGTTTATTGGTCGTATTCATTTCAGTTACTTCCACAGAATTTGAATTTTCGATAACCAAAA
>JAEUUB010000792.1 GCA_016787745.1 Cyclobacteriaceae bacterium | reverse complement strand
CGATTACGTTTTTGAGGACGAAGCGGTGAAAGCAAAGCAGCCCAGTGAGACGTTTTTGACCCGGTACATGAAGGCCCGCGAGTCGAGCCGGGTTACGGGGCCGTTTCCGTATACACCTAAATTCAGCTACGAAAATGTTGTCACAAATTTTGTCATAGATCCATTGCGTGGCTTTAGCATGAAGATAGAAACGCAGATGAATGATATGCTGGAGAACTACAGAATTTTTGGGGGATTACAAACAGCTTTCGATTTCAAAAGTGGAGATGTGTATCTTGAGTTTCAATATTTACCCAACCGAGTTGATCTTAGTGCCCGGTTTGACCGGAGAGTTATATTTTGGAAAACGCCCCAGGAAAATATAAGCCAGATAGAAGAACAGAAGTATTCATTTCAAAAAATAGAAGTAGGCGCTTCCTTGCCTATCTCGGTGCGCACCCGGGTAACAGTTAAACCCTTTCTTGGATTTACTCAGTATTTAGATCGGGGTCTTGAGCAACCACAAATTGTGCCTGTATTCCAACCTACGGAGTATCAATTTTACGGAGGATCTAAGGCTGAAGTAGTTTATGATAATTCGATTACAACCGGTATGAATCTGATTGAAGGAACCCGCGCGAAGTTCGGGACGGTTTATTATGGCGCGCTGGGAGATAATCAAAAAAGTTTTGCTCAGGTTTCATTGGATGTAAGACATTATCAGAAGATATATCGGGAAATTGTATTTGCCGTGCGCGGCTTTGCGGGGACGTTCTTTGGAAACTCACCCAAGTATTATATGCTTGGAGGTATGGATAATTGGTTCGCGAATAATATCAATTATGAGGGCTTGGAAAATCCTTTGACAAGTACAATCGGTACATATAACGATAACCTTCTCTTTTCTGAATTCACAACCAGTTTGCGCGGCTTTGATTATGCCACTCTGTATGGACAGAGTGTTGCAGTATTGAATGCGGAATTTCGGGTTCCGCTGGTAAAGGCTCTTTCGAATGGACCTATTGCCTCAAACTTCTTCCGTAACCTTCAATTTACTGCGTTTTACGATGTGGGAACCAGTTGGACGGGAGCCCCTCCTTTTGACTCTAAAAATAGTGTGCGGAAACGTGTAGTGCCGGAGAATACCTCAGGTAGCCCATTCATTATTGAATTAAATGATTATTTAAACCCATGGTTATATAGTTATGGTTTTGGATTACGCACTATGATGCTTGGGTATTATATGAAATTTGATCTGGCCTGGCCTGTTGAGAATTATAAGGTGAGAGATCCAAGAATTTATGTAACCCTTGGTTTTGATTTTTAACACTCGCCTGGTTTCCATAAAAATGGATAACTTCGCTAGGATTTTTCAATCACCCTTTATTTTTGCATGATTAAATCAATGACTGGTTTCGGTCAGAGCGTTTCAAGTTCTGGCGAAGCCACAATATCCGTTGAAGTTAAGAGCCTGAACTCAAAATTTTTTGATTTGAACTTACGGCTGCCTAAAAAGTATTCAGAAAAGGAACTGGAACTCAGGAATTTATTGGCCGAGAAATTGGAACGCGGAAAAGTTTCACTCAGCATTGATTACCAGGCTGAGCTGAAGCAGGAAGTAAGACAACAGTACAACGAGGTTTTGTTTGAGTCGTACTACAACGAGTTAAAAAAACTGGCTGATCGGGTTAATGGTAGTTATGATTCGTTATTTCAGATGGCGCTTTCCTCTCCCGATGTTGTTCAGTCAAATGGCAAAGAAGAACTGGATCCTGCAGAATGGGAGTGTGTGTTGGCTTTGTTAACCCAAGCCATAAATAAGTGCGATCACTTTCGGGCTGAAGAGGGAAAATCGTTGGAGGGAAAACTGGCCGGTTACATCGAAAACATTAAGCAGGGGTTGAAGGAAATTGAAGCAATAGATCCGAAACGGATTGAAAAAATCCGAAGTCGTATAAAAGGAAACATTGTAGAGTTTTTTGGAAACGAAGGGTTTGACACTAACCGATTGGAACAAGAAATAATTTTTTATATTGAAAAACTGGATATTCATGAAGAGCGTGTGCGACTGATAACTCACTTGGATTTTTTCTTAAAAATTATGGCCGAGAAACAATCAAATGGGAAAAAACTTGGATTTATTTCGCAGGAAATCGGCCGGGAAATTAACACCATTGGAAGCAAAGCCAACGATGCGGAAATGCAAAAACATGTGGTAATGATGAAAGAGGAACTCGAGAAGATAAAAGAGCAACTGAATAATGTTTTGTGATCTAAATTGCCCAGACAACTTTGCGAAGTTATAGATAATACCGGTTAATTTTGAAATACTTAAACCTACCAACTATGAAAAACTATTTGAAAATCTTAATTCTTTGTATGACATCGGTGATACTTCTTCCTTCCTGCCAAAAGCCGGCCCAGGAAGATTCTGCATCTGTCGCGGAAGCAAATGCGTTAACGAGCGAGGAAAAAGCTGCGGGATGGGAGCTTCTTTTTAATGGAACTTCGTTAGACGGATGGAAACGTTACAACCATGATACCATTGGCCCACTTTGGAGTGTAAAGGATGGAATGATTGTTTGTGATGGTACTGGTTTAGGCGAGGGTTCCGGTGCGATGGGTGGTTCACTTACTACAACCCGTTCTTTTGGGAATTTTGAACTAAGTGTTGATTGGAAAATTTCGCCAGGAGGTAACAGCGGTATTCTTTATCATGTAATTGAAAGCCCCGAATATGAACATGATTATGAGACCGGCCCCGAATATCAGGTTATGGATGACGGAGGTTGGACAGGCGATAAACTTAGGCCAGCACAGCAAGCGGGCTCTAATTATGATATGTTTGAGGCTCCCGCTACAAAAAAGTTGATGCCTGTGGGGGAGTGGAATAACTCCAGAATTATTTATAACAATGGCCATGTAGAGCATTGGCTTAATGGCGAAAAGGTAGTTGAGTTTGAAGAAGGAAGCGAAGAGTATACCCAGCGTTATCAAAGCAGCAAGTGGGTGGATTATCCAGGTTGGAATAAATCTAAAGAGGGAGCTATCTCCCTTCAGGATCATGGCGCGCCTGTTTATTACCGCTCGATTAAAATAAAATCGCTGTAACCGCGAAATTCAATTCTTTGATTTTTTAAGACCGGCTAACCCGGTCTTTTTTATTTCTGGATTGCCTCCAGCAACAATTTCACAAAGTTGTCTAACGAATTGTTGTCAATCCAACGCACAACCGCCACCAGATCATTCTCTTTATCTACATAAATTACATTGGTGCCATTGCCAATGTGTGTAAAGGCAGTGGCCGGGGCACTGGGTAAATATTTTTTATCAGTATTGAGAAAGTAATTCATA
>JAEUUB010000777.1 GCA_016787745.1 Cyclobacteriaceae bacterium | reverse complement strand
TCGCCATCCGAGTTGCCAGCAACAAAAACAGGTTTCCGGCCAATGAACTGGGTAATGCCAATGGGTTTTCCTTCCTTGTCATCAAGGTGATTAATCTTGGCAAGTCTTCTTATAACCGGATTCCCATTGTTAAAATCGTATTCTGTTTGTACGCTGCTACCAATCACCTGGTTTTTAGGAATTCCATAAACTTGTTCTACCCATGGGCGCATAAATTCAACACCGCCCCCCGAAACAATGAAGGTTTTAAATTCATTGGCTCTCAGGTATTCGAGTAGTTCCAACATGGGTTGAAAAACCAAATCTGTAAAGAGCACATTTTTAGTGGGATGATGAGCGGTGGTAATCCAATTTTTCACCAGCATTTCAAATTCATCGGTTGTATTTCCAGAATGGGTTGTCATTACAATTTCAAGCAAACCTCTTTCGCCTTGTTTCATTAGCGCGGACATGTCATTTTCCAGAACGGCTTTAAAGGGCTGATTTTTCTGCCACTCCGGATGATCAGGTGCCATGGCTTTCACCCGCTCAAGAGCAAAAAAGAACTGAAAGTAGATGGGTTGTTCTGACCAAAGTGTACCATCATTGTCGAAGGCAGCAATGCGATCCACAACCTGAATAAAATTTGGACTTTGCTGATTGGTAACGTCCTTGACATAACTGATGATTGCACGTTTAGTGTTGCCATCATTCCAGGATGGGAGCGGATCCACCACCACGTCAGATTCTGTTGCCGGATCGACAGGGGGAGATGATTTTGAGGTACACGCGAACAGGTAAAAAACTATCGCCAATAAAAAAACGTTCCCGATGTACCTACCGCTCATGGTGAAGATGAATATTTAAAGCTGAATGGGATATTAAAAGCCTCATACTCGTTAATTTTTTTTGAATTTAATAAATTGAATAGAATTAAAAATATTCTTTTTTCTAGTGAAATCAACAAGAGGAGGACGAGTTAGGAATTAACTGGAGATATGATTTGGACGTGGCGATTCTCTAAAATGTTTCCGAAGCTGCCAGGTAAAAACCGCTAGACTTATCTCCAAAGCCAAAATCGATTGCCAGGTTTGTTCGCGATTGTTTGTCAACCATAACGCGCAAGCCCATTCCGTAACCCGGTTTAATTGATTCAAAAAGTTTTAAAGATTGTACGGGATTGTTAGCCGTTGTGGCGTTAAAAAATACAACGCCCCCTAAAACACCGCCACAGTGTGATATAGGAAAGCGATACTCGGTTTCACCATAGATCATGCTGTTGCCTCGAAATCGCCCTTGGGTATAGCCTCGTGCGCTACGGCCACGCTGATCATAGGCGGTGGCTGGCAAGACCATATATGGAAATTTACCCTCGGGGCCAAAACTTCCCATGACCCAAAATCCAAGAATATGCCGAGGATCTTTTTTTGATATCGGGTGAAAGCTTCTCCACTCACCATTAAGATGGTTACCATTTGTTTCGCTGCCCAAAAGTTTTAAAGACCCCCGATAGCTTATCAGAAAATAGTATCCGCGTGTAGGATTAATCATGTTGTCTCGCGAATCGTAAAGAATATTAACGGCCATGGCGGAATTTAAATAATTGGTCGTGCTGAATCCGTAGTATTTGCTATAGGCGTAATGACTTGTAAACAAGGTATCTCCCGGATTAAGTCTAAGTTTCTGGTCATCTATTTTTGAATAGGAATCAAAATTGTAACTAAGACCTAAATATAAATTGTGTTGTAACTTAAATGATACAGACTGATAAAAGCGTGCAAAATTGAATTCCATGGGTTGCGCAAGTGAGTCGCTGGTAGATTCTATTCCTCCTAAATTATATTGATAGTCCAAGAGACCCCCTTCGGGGGAGTTGGTGCCCAATCCGTAGGTGGGCTGCGAAAAGATCTGGTACCGCCAATCTCCACTAAAAAATATCCTGTTATTCTTAGTGTAAATATTATTCTTCATTAAGAAGAGCACTTGATTTTTTGTTGTGTACTGGGCACTTCCGGAAATAGCAGAATAGAGTGTTTGGTCGCCAAACATTTTGAAGGCGTATTGTCCACCAACCCCTACCATAAACCCGATGGCTGGGTTCGATCCTATAATGGGCAATAACAATAAAGAGCCTGTGCTTTCTTTCTTTTTTTTAGGTGGCAAGTGCCAGGCGGATCGAATAACATCGCCTATATCTTTTTGTTGGCATGTATCAATTTTTGTAATCAGAGAATCCTGTGAGTGCCCCAACCAGGGCCCCAGCAAAATTCCAACTAATGCAACCGTTTTAAAAATAGTATATGGCCTAACATAAAAATGCTTTGTAGCATGAGCAGATTCCAATTTGCACGTGATAGGTAGCCATTTAAAAAGGAGCATATAGTATTATTTATTATAAAGGTAAGGCTACTCTTTGCTTACAATCTTTGTTCTTAAATCTTTTATGTTTTTAAAAAGCTCGGCTATCGTCTTTTGATTTTTTAGTGGATCTATTTCAGCTTGTCCGGCATTTTCTGCGTCCAATTGCTGATAGATTCCAATCAGGCCGCGAAGTTCAGCATCATAAAAAGGATAATTCGGGTTGCTTTGGGGATCAAGAGGGTCTGTGATGCTCCGTAAGAAATTATAAATAATCTCCAGATTTGCCCGCTGGGAAAAAACTTTGGCTTGAAGGGATAGTTTTGTTCCAGCTTCCAACTCGGAAGGATTTTCCGGGTAAGATTCAAGAATGGACAATGCCAGGTATAGATTTTCAATTTGGTAGGTTGCCATAGCTATACCCGCCAGGCGTTCTCGGTCGTTTTCCAAATCAAGGGTTGTATGCTTCAGGAGTTGAGTTGCGATCCCTTTAAGGGAATCATAATTATTTAAATTCTTACCATATCGGCCTACCAAATTGTCGATCTGCAGTTCTTCAACTCCCAGTGTTTTACTTAATGCTGCAACCGACTGAAAGTATTTATAAGACATATCATTTTCTTGGGCAAGAATACAGTAGTAGAGATCGGCCATATACACTCCTGTGTTCGCAGCCGCTTTTGTATCGTGATGTTGGTAATCCGAATATCGATTGGGGTCGTTGGGTAGAGTGCTCTGGAACGTTGTAAGGCCGGGTGCCAGTTCCTCAAAAGTTGCAAGACGGTTCGATAAATAGTTATAAAAGATCTCACGTTCAGCGCTGTAAATAGCCGAAACGGGATTCTCTTTTTCCCGTCTGGTCTGGCAAGAAACCAGTAAAACAATAGAGAAGATCGGGACTAATTTTTTCATAGAGCAATCAAATGGCATTTCCTGACCTATTTAAACACGTGACAGAGTCAGGATGTTTGCAATTACATTATTCGTTTTGATTTTTAAAAATGGCCTGAAACGGAGCAAAGAATTTTGGTTGTGGAATAAAATATTCCGCATGGAATAGTGTCTGTATTTTTTTATGAGTACTAAAAATCTTAGATTTACGCCATTACACTAATTCAAACATTACGTCAACTATGAAAAAATTACTTCTAACAACATTGGCTGTAGCCATATTGGCCACTTGCTCACTGGCTCAAAGTAGCAACGAGGAGCTGGATCTAATCCAGGCTGCACTCGGTATGGAAAAGAAAGCAGCTTTCGCAGAATTTATTAAAGTGGAGGGTGCTCAGGCCGATGCCTTTTGGAAACTTTATGATGAGTTTGAGGTTAAAAGAAAGGAGTTGGGCAAAAAAAGAATTGCTTTGTTGCAGAAGTACGCAAATCAGTATGAAAATATAAGTGAGGCCGAAACAGCTGAGATTTTGAAAGAAACAATTGCATTGGGTAAAAGTAACGACAACCTTATTGCTACATATGCCAACAAAATGAAGAAGCCTGCCGGCATTAAAGCCGCCACCCAATTTTACCAGCTTGAATCGTACATCTTGAGTGTGGTTAGAGCCAGCATTTTGGAAAGCATACCTTTTATTGGTGAGTTTGATAAATAATCGATATTCTTTTCATTTAAATATCGCGGCTTAGGCCGCGATATTTGTTTAGGGGGCTTATTAATGGTGTGAATACCTTTGTGGAGAACTGCTATATTTGCCGATATTTTTAAAAAACCGACTTTTATGAAAAAAGAATACCTTGTTACGGGATTGTTTATCCTTCTTGCCTTAGGGGTCTGGGCGCAGCCTACCATTACGCTTATGACTTTTGAGAGCTATACCTTCGCGGATAAGTTTGATACAGAGTATGGCACTGGAAAAATAGAAGATGGCTTCCAATGGGGTGGAGGTTTGGAATTTGGCCTCTCCGAATACAATGCGGTTGAGTTAATTTATCAGAACATAAAAACGCAAGTTACCTACCAGGGTTTTGATAACAAGTACTCAGGAAATGTTGGGATTAACTATATGTTGTTAGGGGGCACGCGCTATGCTCCTCTTAATGAAAAAATAGCAGGCTTTGGTACCCTCGATTTAGGAGCGGCCTGGTCTAATCCGGATACTTCCCTCGACTCTGAAAGTGTTACTAAGTTTGCCATTGGTGGGCGATTAGGGGTGCGCATCTCGGCATCAGACAAAATTAGTTTACGGTTACACACCCAGTTGCTTTCGCCCGTTCAGTGGGCAGGTGGCGGATTTTATTTCGGCACCGGGGGTGGAGGCGCAGGAGTTTCTACCGGTTCTACCATTTGGCAGTTTAACCTGGGTGGGAGTGTAAACATCCGATTGAAGTAAAATCTAAAATCAAATTTAATAATTATGAAAAATCTATTAATCCTTTTTATACTCCTCAGTCTGGCTTCTTGCAGCTCTGTTCAGGTTAGCTACGACTATGATAAGAGTGCAGACTTTACAAAATATAAAACGTACGATTACACCGAGGAAACCAAAACTTTGGGGGGCAGCAACGGGCAGTTAATCAGACAAAGGCTTTTGTCCTCTGTCGATCAGGAGATGACCTCCCGCGGCTATACAAAATCTGAAGGTGATGCGGATTTGCTTATTGAACTTCACATTAAGGCGGAAACAAGACAAACTGCCACGGCTTATAATACGGGAGGTTACGGATTTTACCGCTATGGCAATATGGGCACTACTACCATCAATTATAACGAGTATACAGATGGAACTTTATTTATAAATGTTGTAGATAAAGCGGCCGATAAATTAATCTGGCAAGGGAGAGGAACTAAAACTCTGGAAGAGAATGCATCCCCTCAGAAAGTAGACAGCAATATTAGCTATGCAGTGAAAACAATTTATGCCAAATACCCGGTTAAACCTGCAGGAACAAAATAGTTTATCAATTTCTACTTTAGTTTATCATGAAGACAAGAATTCTTTTAATCCCGGCATTATTCCTTGTAAGTGTAGTAGCCTATGGACAAAATACATACACAACCTCCAGTGGAGAATTAATTTTTAGTTATGCCAATATAAATTACAAGGGCAGCGAAGCGAGTAGTGTGTTGCGCTTTTCACCCGTACTGAATATTCAAACGCTAGTGAATATGGATCGGTCGGATCGGTTTGGGATAATTACGGGTTTGGCTGTGCGTAACGTGGGGTTCATTTACGATGTGCCCGACCAGCCGGGTGTTCGCATGAAACACAGAACCTATAACCTCGGTGTGCCTATCGGAATTAAAGTAGGTAATCTTGACAAGGTTTTTCTCTTTGGTGGATATGAATTTGAAATCCCCTTTGTGTACAAAGAGAAGACATTCGTAAATGAAGATAAAGAAGATAAGACAACGATTTGGTTTAGTAACCGTGTGAATACCTGGAACAATACCGCTTTTGTTGGTATACAACTACCCAAAGGTTTGTCAGTAAAATTCAAATATTACTTTACAAACTTCTTTAATAAGGATTATGAGAGCACAACAAATGGAGTAACAAGTAAGCCGTATGCCGGCTCCGATTACAACATTTTCTACTTCTCATTAACTTCCAATCTTTTCAAAGGAACGGATTTTGAGTATAGTAAGTAATCTTTTGTGACATTCAAATAAAAGGTTCTCTGCCCGCAGAGAACCTTTTTAATTTTATGGGCTAAGCTTACTTACAAGCGTCTGATTTGCCTACAAAGTAACGCTCTCCATTACTGGTAACTTTTTCGTCTTTAATGGTAAGGGGAACTTCCACCGGTGCCAGGCCCTTGTCATCGAAGATAAATTGTATTGTCGCATTTTCTCCATCGCCCTTCGCTGACCATTGACCGGACATAGAACCTTTATAGGCGGGGTTTTGCTCTTTAAAAAACCCTTTTTTCTTTATGGTTGCTGTAAAACTACCATTCTCGCATAAATGAATTCTGGTTTCTTTTGAGCCGCCTTGAATAGAGGCATAGGTAGCAAGCACCTTATTTGAAAGAAATTCCTGCCA
>JAEUUB010000776.1 GCA_016787745.1 Cyclobacteriaceae bacterium | reverse complement strand
CAATATGCTTCCAGCCATTCCCGGGCCTGTTTAAATACGGGTTCCGGGTCATCGGCCACCGACCTTCCTTCTATTTGAAAGATTTCTTTTTCTTTATCGAAATGAATGCCGGGTGTTAATTCGGAAGCAGGGAGTTGAAGAGCTTGCACAGGAAATCAGGTTTAGTTTAAAAAATGACAATGAAAATTACTCATTTAAGCTGTCTTTAGTGAACACAAAGGGAAGCAGGGAAGCGGCAGACGCACATTTTATCCATTGTTTATCGGTGTGATGCATCACTATTTCAAATGGTTTTTGTTGCCTTTCTTCAAACTCAGCCATTACCTGGCGGCAGGCGCCACAAGATGCCGCAGCGCTAAGTTCTTTATGATTTTTTTTGTGAGCAACAATAGCCATTTTGATAATTCTTTTACCCGCATGTTGGGAAACCGCTGAATATAAAGCCACCCGCTCGGCACACATACAAAGCGGATACGAAGCGTTTTCCTGATTCGATCCGGTTACCAGCGTGCCATCGTCTAAAAGCAAAGCTGCCCCTACATGAAATTTAGAATAGGGCGCATAGGCATGATGCGCGGCTTCCTTGGCTTTATGGATCAGATATTTTGACTCGGTGTCAAGCTCATCGATTGATTTATAAATCTCAAATCCCTTCATGTAAGAACTGGTTTCACGATTTAGAAAGATAATAAACCTTGCGATGGTTCGGAAATAATCTCCTTGAATTCATTTATTTTATACTTTCTTTAATTAGAACCATGGAAAGTAAAGCTATTCTTATTCTCGGGGCTGGGCGATCTTCATCGGCCTTAATAACCTACCTTTTGCAAAGGGCACCTCAGCAAGCATGGCACATTACTGTAGGAGATATTTCTTTAGCACAGGCCACCGAGCGTTTGGCTGAATTTACTGTTGGCAAGGCTATTGAATTTAACATAGATAACACGGAAGAAAGCCGGAAGATCATTCGGGCGCATCATGTGGTGGTTTCTTTATTGCCAGCGCATTTGCATCCAAAGGCCGCATCCATTTGCCTAGATGAAGGCAAACACTTTTTAACCGCCAGCTATGTTTCGGACGAAATGAAACAGCTCGATAAAGCTGCTAAAAAAAGTAATCTGTTATTTCTAAATGAATGCGGGCTGGATCCGGGGATCGATCACATGAGCGGTATGCAATTGATTGATAGAATTAAAAGCCAAGGCGGGGTACTCACTTCCTTCGAATCATTTACCGGAGGGTTAATTGCTCCGGATACCGATCCTGAAAATCCTTGGCGATATAAATTCACCTGGAATCCGCGAAACGTAGTGATGGCCGGGCAGGGAACGGCTAAGTTTTTGCAAGAAGGTCAATATAAATTTATACCCTATCAAAGAATTTTTACGCAAACAACACCGGTGGTCGTACCTGGTCTTGGCAATTACGATGGATATGCAAATCGAGACTCATTAAAGTATTTGGAGACCTACGGGTTGCACGGAATTAAAACCATGGTGCGCGGAACATTACGCAACAAAGGATTTTGTTCCTCATGGAATATACTAGTGCAATTAGGGTGTTGCGATGACACCTACCCGATGGAAGGGGTAGACTCGATGTCGCACCGGGATTTTTTAAATGCCTTTCTTGCATATCATCCATCACACTCGGTGGAAGAAAAGGTTTGTAAGGCTTTTAATTTACCTTTAGGCGGAGAAGATATCACCAGGCTTCGATGGAGTGGTTTCTTTTCGGATGAGTTGATTGGGATGCGACAAGGAACACCCGCCCAACTGTTAGAACATATTTTGAACAAACAATGGAAATTAAAGCAAGGAGATAAAGATTTAATTGTCATGTGGCATCGCTTTCGATTTTTAAAGGAGGGTGTTCAAAAAGAAGTACAAGCGCATTTCTTTGCACAAGGCGAAAGTGAAATTAACACCGCTATGGCAAAGACCGTGGGGCTGCCGTTGGGTATAGCCACCAAATTATTGTTGCAAGGAAAATTGAAGAGTAGGGGGGTAATTATACCCGTGTTAAAGGAGTTCTATGATCCCATATTAACAGAGCTAAAAAGCTTAGGTGTAGAGTTTGTTGAGAGTGAGATTACAAAACCATGATTCTTATAAATTAACTCTAGAACCAACACCTTTTTAAACTCAGCTG
>JAEUUB010000748.1 GCA_016787745.1 Cyclobacteriaceae bacterium | reverse complement strand
TGATATAAAGAATTGCGAGGATACGTTTATGAACTTCCATTTGGTTACAAGGTTAAGTTTAAATACTCATTTCCTTTCATAAATCACAAAGTCAAAGGCAAAAGCATGACGCGCATCTGCTTTATGGTGGGTCCGCGATACCTCTTGCCATTCATTAAAGTTTATGGATGGAAAATAAGTGTCACCCTCTATGACAGCATCAATTTCGGTTAGGTAAAGTTTGTTAGCTACGGGCAACCCAAGCTTATATATTTCGGAGCCACCGATAATAAAAATTTCAGACTTCTTGGCAAGGCGGCCCTGTTGTAATCCGGCTTCTAAGGAATTTACCACAATACAATCGGGTGCTTGATAATCGCGGGTTCGTGTAATAACAATATTGGTTCTGTTAGGCAGCGGTCTGAATTTTTCAGGAATTGATTCGTAATTTTTTCTCCCCATAATTACGAAATGCTGCTTAGTTGTTTGCATGAAATATTTCATGTCATCAGGCAGGTGCCATGGTAAGTCGTTATTCTTACCAATTGTTCGGTTTTTAGCAAGTGCTGCGATAAGTGAAATAATCATGCTGACTCGTTCAGCGCTAAATTACTACTTTTAATTCGTCCATTTGGTTCCCATTGCGTTGCGTTAAAGTTTATTTCCCCTGAAGAATTCTGAAATTGCCATTCGCTTTTTGCCTTCAGGTTGAAACTCTTCTATAGCCACCCAGCCGTCTTCGGATTTAACATGCAAGTATGTTTTATTGTCAGAAGTTATCTGACCACAGGCAACTGGCGATTGATTTTGGACAGTCTTTACATAAGCTGCCTTGAATATCTTAAAAACTTTCCCATTCAGACGTGTCCATGCGGCAGGATAGGGACTAAGTCCGCGGATAAAGTCAATAATTTTTTTAGAGGGTTGATTCCAGTTTATCTCGCAGGTTTCCCTAAAGATCTTAGGGGCATGGTTTATTTTGAGTTCAGTGGGCTGTGGCAAGGATGGGTAGTTACCGGTTTCAATAGCCCGAACAGTTTTTAGTACAAGTTGAGCTCCTTTGGCCATAAGGCGTTTATACAAAGTGCCTACCGTATCCTGCTCATGGATGGATTCCTTTTCTTGAAAAATAATACTGCCAGTGTCAATTTCGTGTTTTAGAAAAAAGGTTGTTACACCTGTTTCAGTTTCCCCGTTCATGATGGCCCAGTTAATAGGTGCTGCGCCCCGGTATTGCGGCAAAAGCGATGCATGTAAATTAAACGTACCGATAACAGGCATCGACCACACAGCTTCCGGAAGCATCCGGAAAGCAACTACAATTTGCAGATTTGCTTCATAGCTTTTAAGCTCTGCAAGAAACTCAGGAGACTTAAGATTGGTTGGCTGAAGTACTGGAATGTTATGGTTGAGTGCACATTCCTTAACAGGCGAAATGGTCAGTTTTTGTCCACGGCCCTGGGGTTTGTCGGGGGCAGTAATTACGGCCACCACATTGAATTTATTATTTATCAAAATTTCCAGGCTGGGCACTGCAAATTCGGGCGTACCCATAAATATTATTCTTAGTGGATTCATTCGGGTACAAAGATGAAAAAACTCAACTCTTTAAACTCCTTCTCAGGTATTTTTTGCAGATAGGACACTCCGTCCAAATGTGGCCACGGGCCGGACAATATTCTCTTCCGAAATAAATGATCTGCAGGTGTGCTTTGTTCCATTTCTCTTCCGGAATCAGCCGCTTCAGATCTTTTTCAGTTTGCTCAACATTTTTTCCATTCGTTAATCCCCATCGATGGGCTAACCGGTGAATGTGAGTATCCACCGGGAACGCAGGATGATTAAA
>JAEUUB010000702.1 GCA_016787745.1 Cyclobacteriaceae bacterium | reverse complement strand
GGCCAACCATAATTTTTCCCTTTCTCCACTTTGTTTAACTCATCGCCTCCTTTAGGCCCGTGTTCGTGTTCCCAAAGTGTTCCACTCTGCTTATCATAATATAATCCCTGTGGATTGCGATGACCGTAAGACCAGATTTCGGGTTTTGCACCCACAGTACCTACAAAAGGATTGTCTTTGGGTACACGCCCATCCTCATGAAGGCGCAGAATCTTTCCTAAATGGTTGCTGAGATCTTGCGCATTTTCCTTCTTACCCCGCTCGCCTGATGAAAAGAAGATGTACCCTTTGCCGTCAAAAACAACCCGTGATCCAAAGTGAACCCCCGAGGAAGATGCCGGAGTTGCTTTAAAGAGTTCTTCCAGTTCCACGAGCGCGTTGCCTTTTAATTTTGCACGAGCTACCACAGTACCACCCTCCTTATCACCATTAGGTTTGGAATAGGTCAGGTAAATCCATCCGTTTTTCGAATAATCAGGATGGAGTTGAATGTCCATTAACCCGGCCTGACCATTGGTGAACACCTTGGGGACTCCCGAAACTTTTTCATCGAGTAATTTCCCCTCTTTTATAATACGGATTTCGCCCGCCTTTTCATTCACAAGTATTCTTCCATCTGGCAGAAAAGCAATTCCCCAAGGGCTTTGAAGTTCGGATGTTATTTTTTCAAGAATGAATTTTTGTTTTTGTGTGGTGATGGTTGAGCCGGCAACCGGTTGGGCTGTGAGTAAAATATTACTAAACAGACATAGCGTTAGGAAGAACAATTTTTTCATCAGTAATTACTTTTTTGATTAAGGTCACATACCTGCATGCCGTTGTGCATGGTCTCATTTATGCTCATCTCATGTAGTTTGAATTATCAATCAAGATAGCCCTTTATTTGAGATCCTTACGCTATTCGTTTCTAAGTGTCTCACTGGGGTTAATAATTGCGGCTCTCAGGGCCTGATAGAAAACAGAACCAAAAGCAATGCCTATAATAATAATCCCTGCAGCCAAATAAACAAGTGGGCTTACCTTAACCTGATAGGCAAAGTCGGCCAGCCATTGATTCATGGCATACCAGGCAAGGGGAATAACAATAAGGAATGCGATCAGCACCAACCGGGAAAAATCTTTTGATAGCAGGAGGATAATTCCTGAAACGGAGGCCCCTAATACTTTGCGGACCCCAATCTCTTTTTTGCGTTGCTCCGTCATAAAAGCTGTAAGACCTAACAACCCCAGGCAGGCAATAATTATAGCCAATACTGCAAATGCGCCAATCAACACGCCTGTGTTTTGCTCGGCCCGATATTGTCTTTCAATGGTTTCGTCAACAAACTGATAACTGAATGGATAATCAGGCGCTAATTTCTTCCATTCCTTCTCAAGGGCCGTCAGATTGTCTTTTAAATTACCACCACTCATTTTCACAGACATGCACCACATATTTCTGGGGTCGTAGCGCAATACAAGAGGCTCTATTTTCCGATGAAGCGATCGGTAATGAAAATCTTTCACCACCCCGACAATTTTACCCACCGGATGACCATCCAATGCACGTATGGGTGTGCCCACGGGTTTATCTAACATGAGTTCCTGAACAGCCGCTTCGTTAATCAAATACGCTTCAGTAGAATCTGTTCCAAAATCCTTTGAGAGATCGCGGCCTTCAACAATCTCCAACCCAAATGTTTTCAAATAATCATAGTCAATGATCATTGTGTTTATACTGCGCTTGGGTATTTCCAAACCCGGAAAATCATACTGCCAGGTAGAACTTTCCATGCCCGGTGTGCCATTCGAAAAGGCAACTGACTTTATCTGTGTGTTCGACATCAGATTCTCCTTCATTACTTCGCGTTTTGTCCATAGTTCAGCCGGTGGATTCATGTAAACAATACGCTCCTTATCAAATCCCAAATTCTTATTTTGGATAAAACTCATTTGTTGATATACAACCAAGGTACCGATCATTAGAAAGGCCGCTACACCAAACTGTAAAACCGTAAGCGTCTTTCGCAACCCGGCATTCCCCGTGGGTCCGGTTTGCCCCTTCAACACCTGGGCAGGCATAAAAGAACTCAGATAAAATGCCGGATAACTACCGGCTAAAATTCCGGTAAGTAAACCCGCTACAATAATGTAAAGTAAAACACTGTTTTCTCCGATATAATTGATTTCCAATTGTTGGTTTACCAGTGAGTTAAACATGGGCACAAGGGCTTCAAGAAGAATG
>JAEUUB010000664.1 GCA_016787745.1 Cyclobacteriaceae bacterium | reverse complement strand
GGCAAGATTTTTAGTTGCCGAATAATGCGGGTGAGCATTTTCGTCATTTGGTTCACCATGCGTTGCCCAACGGGTGTGCCCCATTCCAATATGGCTATCTAGTTTTTGATCTTTTATGAATCGCTCAAGTTCAGAAACCTTCCCTTTCTTTTTGTATACGTTCAGGCCGCCATTAAGTAAGGCAATACCTGTGCTATCGTAGCCCCGGTACTCCAGGCGCTTCAATCCCTTTATAATTACTTCATGGGCCTGGCGATGGCCAACATAGGCAACAATTCCACACATAGTAAATTAGTTTAGTTAGAATTCCCGGAGAGGGTAGACCGTGAATAATAAATTCTTAGTTTGATATCCTCTTTAGAGAAGCGGGTACGGCTTACGGCCTTACCCATGGGCGGAGTGTTTGAAACAATGGCCCAATACGGATACCGCTTTTGACGAAGCGTAAAGAGTTGTTGAAAAAACAAGGTGGGAAATCCACTGTACGAATTATTGAAACTCGAGTAGCCCATAGAAAACACTTTGAACTGATCATCGGATACAAATTGCTTGGAAAGGTCAGAAACGCGTAGTAACCCATTGAAAGAAATAAAATCTAGCGTGTCCTGCCGGCTGTCTAATTCATTATACCGATTATCGGCACTTAACATGGCCATGGAGATCAATCCCAGTTGTTTGTATTCAACGGTAGGATCAACGCCCCCCATAACAAGTTCAGCCGAGTTAACTACAATGTTAGGAATCGTATCGATATAATTGTAATAATTAGTAAGATCAAGTTTAGTCACCAGCGAGGTGCCGCTTTGCACATAGCGCGCGCTGGCGGGAGAGTAATCCGTAAAGAATGAATTGAGTCCCGCCAATTCTGTAGCCGAGCGATCCGCATCAATTTTTGAAAAAGTAACAGCGGCTGCAAAAACAAAGTTTACGGCTTTAACAACACTGCCGGAATGGTAGTAAACTCTTAGATACGTTTCAGAATCAAGATTACTCAAACCAACAACTTTGTCTCCATCCTCAGATAGGATAGCGAGACCTTTAAATTGTTCTTTAAAATAAAGAAAATTGGTGTACAGGGTATCGTTTGGATCGATCGCATTAAACAATCGCTGGCCGAATGAGTTATCTAATTTAATCCGGGACACAACTGTGGGGTCGGTATCGGAATCTTCAAACTCACTGTTAAAGGTTTGCCCATCAATACTAGCACCTCCGGAACCCATAGGAGTGGGGTCAATATCAATATCCGAGTTGAAGAAATAGTCATCCTCAAACTCAAGTTCTTCGGTTATCTCATGAACAGCAAATTTTTGGATGGTTTGCCCTTGCGTTCCATAGCTATAAAAATCGTATCGAAACTGTAATACAGCGGAATCGAACTCCGCATCCGTATCGAGTATAATTTTAGGGTCAGCGGGCCGGAATTGCGTGTAAGCACTTGCCTTGACCTCTCCAAGATCGGGATCTGAATATTGACCGACCAACATTCTGTTTAATTCGCCTGTTAAACTGCTGGTGCGTAAGGAATCCATCCAAAGCACACTGCTGGTAATGGGAATCTCAGCATAGACGACCTGGAATCTTTTTTGATTGCTTCTGAATCCCAGTGAATTCAGGTCCTCTTCGCACGAAAAAAATAAAACAATAAGGGATAAGGGCAGCAGGCTCTTAACCCACCAACTCCGTATATA
>JAEUUB010000409.1 GCA_016787745.1 Cyclobacteriaceae bacterium | reverse complement strand
ATTTACGAGGTACATATCCAGATCTCCATCCTTATCATAATCAAAAAAAGAAGCCTGTGTTGAAAATCCCTGAAAGGACAATCCGTATTTTTCAGTCTGGTCGCTGAAAGTAAGATCCTGATTGTTTATAAATAATTGATTCCGACCGGTAAAACTTTTGTACCCGCCCACGCCACAAATAAAAATATCAAGGAAGCCATCGCCATTTACATCCGCCATGGTAACCCCTGTCTTCCAGTTACCCTCTCCGGCTACGCCCGCCTTTGCTGTTATGTCCTCAAACTGAAAATCGCCCTTATTTAAATAAAGTCTGTTTTCCAATTGATTGGCAGAAAAATAGAGATCGGGCAAGCCATCGTTATTAACATCGCCTATAGCAACTCCACCCCCGTTATAGAAATAGAGATACTCAATAATATTCATGTCATCCGATTCAAGAAGTTTGTTCTCGAATGCTATGGTAGAATGAGAAGTCGGAACTGAGAAAAAGAAAGGATCGCTAACATCTTTTCCCTTGCAGGACAAAAGAAGTAAAAGAGCAAATCCTACCTTACCTCGTAGCCCGCAATTAATTAAACAAGTCACTCGGCTTTTGTCTTAAAGAACAAAACTGAATCGTTATTTCTGGCTACCAACAGCAAATTGGATTTTCCGACATGGAGTAGTTGGAAGTCACGAACTTCTCCGTCAATAACAAGGCCTGAATTCCGTGCAGAAAGCGAAACGAAATTACCGGAACCATCTCCCTTCAAAAGCACTCCATGACTGGCATCGTAGCGACCCACCTCTGGTTTTGCAGCGTACAAGTTACCACCCAGAAGAATATCCACCTTTCCATCATGATCAAAATCATTCACAACAATTGCTTGCATTACCGAGAACTGCGCCTCCATCGGAAGTCGGCTGAATGTAAATTTTCCTTTTCCGTCATTCAAAAGAATTCCGGTGCCAAGTTCGAAAGCATCCAACCGCACCGCATCCTTCATCTCTTCTTTCGAAAAGATATCCGTTATGGTTTGATCGCTGTAGTTCTCATATTTCAAATATTTCTTTTTTAAGGAAGGAATTTGCTGAAGCAAATCATGACGCAATACCAGGGGATAGCTTTTTTCTCCATTGTAGGCACAAATAATCTGTTCCATAGTTCCGTTCTTATCGAAGTCATTCACATACATCGAAACAGGTTTCTCTGCAGATGCACGAAACCTTGAGTTAAGTCCGTGGTTCGTTACTACAAAATCAATATCTCCATCATTATCCAAATCAGCAGATTCAATTCGATTCCACCAACCCTTGGTTAAACTCATACCCACTTGTTCTGTCTTATCATTGAATTTGCCTTTTTCGTTAACGAATACTTTTACTGGCATATATTCGCCAACAACAACCAGATCAAAATCCTGGTCTCCATCAATGTCTGTCCACGAGGCATCTGTAATCATGCCTACTTTTAGTAACTCCTTCGCCACGCTTGTCGTTACATCTTTGAATTCTCCCTTTCCATTATTATTTAAAATATACCCGTTCATCGGGAGTCCATAAGCAAAAGACTCGCTGCGTATCCCAACAAACAAATCAAGGTCCCCATCCTGATCGTAATCAGCGGCTTTAACCACAGAGGTATTTTCGCGGTTATTTAGGGGAATACTTTTTTCTGATTTACTAAAATTACCATGGCCATCGTTCAAATATAAACGATCTATCAGGGCGCTGGAAATACCTGAAAATTCGCTGCTTCCGCTCCCTACGTATAAATCCAGATCCTGGTCGTTATCGGCATCAAAAAGCAAACATGCCTGATCTTCTGAAATTTTATCAAGCTCAAACACTGGCTGATTCATCCATTTGAAATCTCCGTTCTCTGACTGTATATAGATGCTTCCCGGTGTATTCTTAGCGCCCCCTATATAAAAATCTTCCAGACCATCCGCGTTTACATCTCCCTTCGAAACGCGGGGCCCGGCTGTGCTCAACATGTGGTAAACCAATTTGTCCCTATCGAAATCAATAAACTCACTTTCCTTGTGAATATAAACTTCAGACATCTGAACTTCCTGAAACAGAGTATTGGCAGGTTCCAATTCCTTTGGTATAAGAGCTCTTGAATCTTTCTGATCCAGAACAAGAGTTTGATTAGTCACTACATTATCAAGAATTGTTTCGGTTCCATCAGGCCAGCGCACACGTACCTGATCAACCGTATCTATTTTCCCCAAGCCGATGTTTGGCCGTGGATCTACGGAAGACTCAAAACCTCTGTTCGGAATTTGTTCAATGAAAAATATCTTTCCATTATTTATTATTTCTATTCCTGTGCCTACCGCATTCCTATTTCCCGAAATTCCCTTAAGAACAAATTTCAAATAATGGTTTTCCTGTTGAAGCCGATCGGAATGATTTCGCATCAATGACACTTCCTGATTGACATGATTTATTACGAGATCCAAATCGCCATCATTATCCAGGTCACCATAGGCAGAACCATTGGAAAAGTTAGGCTCGCCCAATCCCCATTGGTCCCCAATGTTTACAAATTTTAAACCCCCTTCGTTCTTAAACGTATAATTTGGAACGGGATTAGACGGTATTAACTCCACTAACTTCCGATAGTCAACCTTGTTGTTGGTTACAATGGATTTGACAACTTCTTCATTCGAAACATATTGTAAATAATCCTGATTGGTTAAATCCTGATAAATTCCATTGGCGACAAATACATCTTTTAATCCGTCATTGTCCATATCAAACATAAGCGCGCCCCAACTCCAGTCAGTGGCTTCCATCCCCGATAATCTACCGATTTCACTAAATGTTCCATTGGCATTATTCAACTGAAGCATGTTTCTTGTAAACTGATGATAATAATCGTTTTGAACGCCATTCTGATAGCGATCCCAGTTTTCAAATGTTGTTACCGTTTTAATTCGTTGATTGTTCTGAGGTAACATTTCTGTAATAAAAAAGTCGGGCCACCCGTCATTGTTGATATCAGCCAGATCGGCCCCCATGGATGCGCCACTAATTGATTTTATTTGTTCAGTCAAGCATTCCTTAAACGTGCCGTTACGATTATTTATGTAGAGATAATCCCTTTCAAAGAAATCATTTGAAACATACAGGTCCGGCCAACCATCCTTGTTTACATCGCCCACCGTTGCTCCGAGGCCAAATCCAATAACGCTGCCGTAAATACCCGCCTGTTCACTCACA
>JAEUUB010000624.1 GCA_016787745.1 Cyclobacteriaceae bacterium | reverse complement strand
TCGGGTCATATTTTTAACATTTGTTCAATAGCCAGCATTAAGGCTTACCCCAATGGGGGTTCATACGCTATTTCAAAATTTGCCTTGTTAGGTTTTTCCAAAGTCCTTCGCGAGGAATTGAAAGAACACGGAATCAGAGTAACTGCTGTTTTACCTGGCGCAACAAAAACAGCGAGTTGGGCGGGTAGCACCCTACCCGACAGTCGATTTATAAAACCCGAAGATGTCGCAGAAACTATTTTTTCAGCGTATTCATTATCCCCTAATGCTGTGGTAGAAGAGCTTTTGATCAGACCACAATTGGGTGATATTTAAGTTTTTACCGGGTTGAACAAAAGTAGTCTTCAAAGAGTTATTTTTGTGCAAACCAATACTCAGTGAATAGCCAGATTCTTCAAGTAAGGCAGTATTGCGATAATTTAACAGCGTATAGCCGTAGAAAAACCCGTGAGGTAAATGTTGGGGGCCTTGCTCTGGGCGGTAACAATCCTATCCGAATCCAGTCAATGACCACGATTGATACCATGGATACCAAGGGTTCAGTTGAACAAACAATTCGGATGGTTGAAGCCGGATGTGAATACGTTCGGATCACTGCGCCCAGCATTAAGGAGGCCCAAAATCTGGAAGTGATTAAGAAAGAACTCCGGGCCAGAGGATACTCAGTACCCCTTATTGCCG
The DNA here is from genome assembly GCA_016787745.1 of Cyclobacteriaceae bacterium. Classification (GTDB taxonomy): domain Bacteria; phylum Bacteroidota; class Bacteroidia; order Cytophagales; family Cyclobacteriaceae; genus ELB16-189. Next base: position 778 of record JAEUUB010000624.1, on the reverse strand, counting down.
ATATTCACTTTACACCCAATGCTGCTGAATTGGCGGCTCGCCTGGTAGAAAAAGTACGAATAAATCCGGGTAACTATGCGGATAAGAAACGGTTTGAAGAGATTGAGTATACCGATGCAACCTATCAGGCAGAACTCGATCGAATCCGTCAAAAGTTTACACCGCTTGTAAAAATATGCAAGGAGTATGGTACGGCCATGCGCATTGGCACGAATCACGGCTCCTTATCAGATCGCATTATGAGCCGGTATGGCGATACTCCCTTGGGTATGGTGGAGTCGGCACTGGAGTTTTTACGAATCTGTGAAGACCTGAACTATTATGATATTGTGCTATCGATGAAAGCCAGCAACCCGCAGGTTATGGTGCAGGCGTATCGGTTGTTGGTTAAAAAATTAGAAGAAGAAAATTTTCAACCTTATCCCTTGCATCTGGGCGTTACAGAAGCAGGCGATGGTGAAGACGGCAGGATAAAATCCGCTGTAGGAATTGGTACTTTACTCGAAGATGGACTTGGAGATACTATTCGGGTTTCGCTTACGGAAGAGCCTGAGGCCGAAGTTCCCGTGGCCAAGGAATTGGCAAATCGTTATATAAATAGAAAAACTACACATCCGATTCCTGAAATAGTAAACTATCCAATCGATCCTTTTGGTTATACCCGAAGACATACCCACGAAGTAATGAATGTGGGTGGCCACCAGGTGCCAAGAGTTGTAGCCGACTTTTCAGGCAAAGACAAAATTACACCGGCCTCGTTTTTTGCATTGGGATATCA
>JAEUUB010000398.1 GCA_016787745.1 Cyclobacteriaceae bacterium | reverse complement strand
GAACTACGGGGACGCAAAGTGCGCCTGGAGTTGACAGAACCACACAAAGAAAAATATTCGGAGAAAAAGAAGGAACGGTTTTACGGATCTAAATCAAAAGGATCGGACCGGGATCGTTCCGGAGGTTCCGGAAAGCGATCTAGGAGATATTAGTATTGCGAACGTTGCAAAGAACGGCCCTGGGAAATTATTCCGGGGTCGTTTTCTTTTATAAGGGTTTAAACTGTTCAAACGCTTCTTTGCAATCATGGCAATAATATAAAGCCCGGCATAGTGTTGGCCCAAACGGACTTTTCATTTCGGTGTTTTCACCATCGCAGCGGGGGCAAATGCCAGTTTCTAAAATTTCAAGATCCGTAAATACTTTGTTGGAAGGGGGTGGAGCGAGACCATATTTTTTTAATGCAGCCTTTCCTTTTTCAGAGATTAAGTCAGAGCTCCAGGGAGTTTTAAAACTGATGTTTACAACAGGCGTGATACCTTTTTCTTTTAATAGATTTTCAACTTCCAGTTTCATGTAATCCATGGCCGGGCAGCCAACAAAGGTGGGGGTCATCTCTACCTGCACATGATCAGCGGTAATAATAACATCGGTGATTACACCAAGATCAACCAGAGAGAGTACCGGAATCTCAGGATCTTTTACTTCTTCTAGCCAGACTATTATTTGTTCTTTTGAAACCATCAAATTTGAGATCAGATTCGGTTGCTCAATACGAAGTGATCGTACTAATTACTAAAAACTATTTACACAACACTATTTCTACCACTCTGCAGTAGGATCAATCTTAAATACTTCACTCATTTCATCCAGTAGCGGTTGAAGGTGTTCTGTATGTTTGCCTTGCCGACCACCCACTAGGGGGTGAATCGATTTTATATCAGGTAGCGTTAGGCTTGTTTGAGCGATAATCGTTTCTACTTTTTCAATCCATCGATTCTGTAAAGCATTTTCACCAGCAAAGACTCCAGATTTAATTAGCTCATCTTCGTACGGGGAGGG
>JAEUUB010000404.1 GCA_016787745.1 Cyclobacteriaceae bacterium | reverse complement strand
TTTTACAAAATACCGATGTGCTGCTTAAAGATGGAAAGATTTCCAAGGTTGGAAAAAATCTGAGTGATGGATCGGCACGCGTTGTTGATGGTACCGGCAAGCACCTTACATCGGGTATCATTGATGAACACTCACACATTGGTGCCGCCAGCATTAATGATGTGGCCGCCAACTCCAGTATGGTACGAATTGGCGATAACATCGATGCAGAAGCAATTAACATTTACAGAGCTCTGGCGGGCGGAGTGGTGGCTGTACAAGTGCTTCACGGTTCGGCCAACCCGATTGGCGGGCAATCCGCCTTGATCAAACTTCGCTGGGGCGAATCACCCGAAAATTATAAGATTCAGGGCGCTGATGGATTTATAAAATTCGCTTTGGGCGAAAACGTAAAACGCACCAGCAATCCAAATTCTATCCGTTATCCACAAACCCGCATGGGTGTTGAACAGGTGTATGTAGATGCCTTTACCAACGCCCGCGAGTACGAGAAGAAGTGGAATACGTACAACAGCGCGAAAGACAAGAGTGGACTTACCAAACCCCGCAAAGATTTGGTTGAGGAAACCATGCTTGAGATCTTAAACAAAAAGCGATTCGTTACCTGTCATTCTTATGTGCAATCAGAGATTAACATGATGATGAAAGTAGCCGAACGTTTCAATTTCCGAATCAACACATTTACCCATATTCTGGAAGGCTATAAAGTAGCCGATAAAATGGCCAAGCATGGTGTGGCGGGTTCAACCTTTTCTGATTGGTGGAATTACAAGTGGGAAGTGCGATACGCTATCCCTTACAATGCGGCCATCATGCAACGGGCGGGTGTACTAACAGCCATCAATTCGGATGATGCCGAGATGGGAAGAAGGTTAAATCAGGAGGCTGCCAAGTCGGTGATGTATGCAGGCATGTCGGAAGAAGATGCATTAAAGCTGGTTACCTTGAACCCGGCCAAAATCCTTCATCTCGATAATCAGATGGGAAGTATCAAGGTGGGTAAATCGGCCGATGTTGTACTCTGGACGGACCATCCGCTTTCTGTTTATGCAAAACCAGAAAAAACAATCATTGATGGTAAAGTGTATTTTGATCTGGAGAAAGATGCTCAAAATAACAAAGCACTTGCCGATGAGCGTGCACGATTGATTCAAAAAATGAAAAACGCGAAGAAATCAGGCATGCCCACGCAACGTGGAGAAGCCCGCAGTCAGCTTGACTTTCATTGTGATGATGTTCTAGGTTTTGAAAAAACAGAAGAGTAATTTATTAACAGAGATTATTATGAAGAAGCTAATTATATTTTTTATTGTTCTGGTTCAGGCCGTTCAGGCGCAAACGCCTTTTCCGGCACAGCCACAATCAAAGCCTATTGCACTAACGGGGGGTATTGCTCATTTAGGTAACGGACAAGTGATTCAAAACTCACTGATTGCCTTTGATAAAGGGAAACTTACGGTTGTAGCCGATGCCACTACTTCAAAAGCAGACTTGTCAGGACACGAGGTAATTAACATTACCGGCAAGCATGTATATCCCGGGTTTATTCTTCCAAACTCACAGGTTGGATTACAGGAAGTGCAAGCTGTTCGTGCGATGAATGACTACAACGAACGCGGAGAATTGAATCCGAATGTAAGAGCACTGATTTCCTATAACACAGATTCAGAATTCGCACCCACTTTCCGATTTAAAGGCGTTTTGCTGGCGGAAACAACGCCCACCGGGAGTACAATTTCCGGAACCTCATCAGTCATGGAAATGGAAGGTTGGAATTGGGAAGATGCCGTACATTCGGCAGATATTGGTGTGCATCTAAACTGGCCACCGATTAACAGACGGCAATTTGATTTCAATACATTTTCCTTTTCGGTATCGCCTAACAAAGAGTATGACAAGCAAGTGCAGGAGCTACAACAATTTTTTGCGGAGGCATCTTCGTATGGTTCTCAATCCACAAAAGATGTAAATCTTAAATTCGATGCCATGCAAGGATTATTCTCAGGCAAGCAAACACTTTTTATCCACGCCAACAATCCAAAAGAGATCGTGGAGTCGGTTCGCTTTGCCCAACGAAACGGTGTAAAACGCATTACTTTGGTTGAGGGGTTGGGTTCTTTGTGGGTAGCCGAATTTCTGAAAGAGAACAATATTCCGGTCATTCTTCCGGCCACCCAGAATTTGCCGGCCCGCACCGATGATGATGTCGATCTTCCTTATAAATTACCACACTTGCTAACGCAAGCCGGAGTAATGGTCTCGCTATCAAATGATGGTGCTTTGCACGGAGCGAGAAATCTCCCCTTCTATGCAGGCACCGCAGCTGCTTATGGAATGAGTAAGGAGGATGCTTTAAAAACCATTACCTCCAATACAGCCAAGGCCTTAGGTATTGACAATCGTGCGGGCACCTTGGAGGTTGGTAAGGATGCCACACTTTTTGTCTCGGAGGGAGACGCCCTCGACTATAGAACGAACAAATTGTCGCATGCCTTTATCACCGGTAAGGGGATAACCCTTCCAGGAAACCAGGAAGAACTTTACGAGCGGTACTCGAAAAAGTATGGCCAAATGAAGTAGGTACGTGTTTTGAAATAAGCAGGCAGCTTCTGTAAAATGGAGCTGCTTTTTTTTGCTCAAACTATTCCGCAATCGCGAATAAAAAATACTTACTTTTAACTTGTATGGAAGAAAAGCAACCCAAGAAAAAGAAGGCCGCCCGCGGTCGCGAAACCCTGTTCAGAGCAACCTACCAGAATCAAAGTAACTTAATACAGATGGCTGATAATAAAGCCAACATCATTATTAGTATTAACACAATGATCATCTCTTCCATAATTGCCATTACCGGATACGGAGCGGTAGCGGGTAAAATAGAGACCTATGAATTTCAGGTGATGACACCCATTGTTCTTATAATTTTATCCTGCCTCGTCTCTGTAATATTTGCGATACAGGCAGCTAAACCCAAACTGATAAAAGCGAAAAGTGAAGGGGGTGAAATGCAAAAGTCCAGTTTGCTTTTCTTTGGTGTGATTGCGCAATACTCCCAGCAAACCTACCTTGAAGAAGTCAAGAATCTGCTTGACTCCGGAAACGATCTTTACGAACACATGACCATTGATTTATACAACCAAGGGTTAATACTTAAAAGAAAATATAATCTTCTGGTGTATGCGTACCAGGTGTTTATGTTTGGATTTATTTTTAGTGTACTCGTATTTCTCTTATTTCTTGGATTGGGGTAATCTTCAATAGGCTTATCAGCTGGCTTTACGCTACTTTTCCGTAATTCAAATACAGCCCGCTAAAATTTCATCATCCCTTTTAATTATCTTTAATTGGTAATCGGTTGCATCCCCTTTTAAAAAGAGACTATGAATGCCCACTTCGCAACACTTAATCATGATTCAACTGCTTTAGCAAGCGATGAGATTATAAGAATCTTTGAGCTTCAAAAAAGAAATCAGCAGAAAATTGCAGATTCAACCGTAAAGGAACGCAAGCAAAAACTCAATCGCATTCTGCAGGCGACATTAAAATATCGCAAGGAGATTCAAGAGGCTCTCTATAAGGATTTCAAAAAGCATCCGTTGGAGGTGGATATTGCAGAAATCTATAAAATCACATCAGAAGCGAAACATTCCCTGGCTCACCTTGCAAAATGGATGAAGCCGCACAAAGTAAGTACACCCCTTTCGCAGTTAGGAACCAGTTCTCACATCCACTACGAACCCAAAGGCGTAGTACTTATTATTTCGCCCTGGAATTTTCCCTTTAACCTCACGTTTGGTCCACTAATATCCGCTATTGCCGCTGGTAACTGTGTCATGATCAAACCATCGGAGCATACACCCAATTCCTCGGCCCTGATGAAAAATATAATTCAGGAAATCTTTCCAGAGTCGGAAGTGGCCTTGCTGGAAGGCGATGCTACAGTGTCCACTGAACTGCTTAAGTTACCTTTCAATCATATATTTTTTACGGGTGCACCGGAGATTGGCAAGGTGGTGATGAAAGCTGCAGCTGAACATTTAACTTCGGTAACCTTAGAACTGGGGGGAAAGTCGCCAACAATCATCGATGAAACTGCCGACCTCGAGAAGGCTGCCTCAAGATTGACGGCTGGAAAGTGGTTTAACAACGGCCAGATCTGCATCGCCCCCGATTATGTACTTGTGCAAGAGAAAGTGGCTGATAGATTTATGGACCTATTGAAATCAACCCTTCATAAGCACTATGGTGAAGATCCCTCCTCTTCAGATTCTTATAACCGAATGGTAAATAATCGTCACTTTAAACGAGTGGAGGGATATTTAAATGACGCCTTGAGCAAAGGGGCCAAAGTTGAATATGGTGGAAAATCCGACACCACCCAGGATTATTTAAGTCCCACCATTGTAACAAATGTTCCTGATGGTTCTGACCTTTGGAACAAAGAAATCTTCGGACCGATTTTGCCTTTTGTGGTTTATACCGATCTACAGGAAGCTATTGACAAAATAAATTCAAAAGAGAGACCCCTGGCTCTTTATATTTTTAGTAGAAACAAAAAGAATGTAGAAAAAATCATTAAAAACACACGGGCCGGAGGCACTTGTATTAATAACACCAGCCTGCATTTCTTTAACAACAACCTTCCCTTTGGAGGAGTTAATAACAGTGGCATTGGAAAAGGCAATGGCTTTTTTGGATTTGAGGCATTCTCTAATGCGCGAGCTGTATTAAAGCAATGGGCCCCTCTTAACGGACTTGATGCAATGGCACCCCCCTATTCTGCATTAAAACAGAAATTAGTTGATCTTACAATCAAGTGGTTTTAAAATAAAATGTAATGCACCGCTTATTAAAACGATGCATTTACATTTTAAAACCAAAATCCAATTAGACCTTCAATCCGTTTTTAATGGATTCTACTCCAGCCTTACTTTGGTCTGCAAAAGCTTCGACTTTTCTGTTGTATGCCATTTTTACTTCATCCAACGAATCGGTAACCTTGTTTCTCAGGTCTTTCGATTTTCCAATTAGCTTTTCTCTGGTTTTTTTTCCACTGTCCGGTGCTATGAGAACTCCTGTTAGTAATCCCACTGCAGCACCAGCCAATACACCTACCATTACTTTTCCCGCGGTATTCATAGAGGTACTTTTTTATTGACTATTCTGAAGTTTTCAGAACATTCCTGGTAATCCTTAGACTACATATATTAAACGATGTGGAATGTTATAACGTTCAATAAATTGTAAAGTAAATAAGTAATTAATTCTTTCTTCAAACATTCGTCCCAAGTCATAAAATATGATCAACAAGAGTGGTTTAATTTTGTGACGAAACTCATTATTGCGAGGGGATGAGCATAATCATTATACGTTGATGTAAACAACAGCAAATGTTGAATGGTAACATTTGGTCAGACAAACCAAGGGAGAAGAGCTAAGGCTAAAAGCACAATAAACCAGAAGAGAAGTTTACGATCGGTCTTAGACATAAAGCAGATTTTATCCGTGTACGTAAACCTTTGAAGCAGGTTTACGGATTGAAGAGATTAACAAATCCTTAACAGGCATCAGGAAGTTACCCGGAGAATGCCTAAACTTGTGCCAAAATTTTGAAAGATGACCAAGTACACCTTCACTGAAAAGAAAGATACCCGTTCAGGCTTTGGCGTTGGCCTTCATGAACTGGGAAAATCCAATCCGAATGTTGTGGCCCTTTGCGCAGACTTAACTGGTTCACTAAAAATGGATGCCTTTAAAAAAGATTTTCCCGAAAGGTTCTTTCAGGTGGGTATTGCCGAGGCTAATATGATGGGCCTGGCAGCAGGTATGACCATTGGTGGCAAGATTCCATTTACCGGCACTTTCGCTAACTTTTCGACCGGTCGCGTGTACGACCAAATCCGACAATCAATCGCTTACTCGTGTAAAAATGTTAAGATCTGTGCTTCTCATGCAGGTTTAACCCTCGGGGAGGATGGTGCTACCCATCAGATACTTGAAGATATAGGAATGATGAAAATGTTGCCTGGAATGACCGTTGTTGTACCCTGCGACCACAACCAGACCAAAGCGGCTACAATTGCTTTAGGGGCTCACAATGGTCCGGCATACCTCCGTTTCGGCCGCCCAAGCTGGCCCATATTTATGGCCCCCGACAGACCCTTTATTATTGGCAAGGCCGACAAACTAATAGAGGGGAATCAGGTAAGCATTTTTGCTACCGGCCATATGGTATGGCTGGCAATTGAAGCCGAAGCCATATTGGCGGAAAAAGGAATTTCTGCTGAAGTAATAAATATTCATACAATCAAACCGCTGGATGTAGAAGCGATATTGGCTTCGGTACAGAAAACGGGTTGCGCTGTTACCTGCGAGGAACACCAAATCAATGGTGGACTTGGTGACAGCATTGCGCAAGTTCTCTCAAGATTTAATCCAACCCCACTTGAAATGGTAGCCGTTAATGATTCCTTTGGGGAAAGCGGAACGCCTACCCAGCTATTGAAAAAGTATGGGTTGAGTACGGAGAATATTGTAAGTGCTGTTGAAAAAGTAGTCGCTAGAAAAAAATAATCAGCAACTACTCCTACAGGGTAGCAAGATCAATAACAAAACGGTAGCGAACCTCTCCTTTCAGCATGCGTGCGTACGCTGTCTCAATGTCTTTCATAGCTATCAGCTCAATATCAGAAACAATGTTATTGGTCGCACAGTAATCAAGCATTTCCTGCGTTTCACGAATACCGCCAATCATTGATCCTGCCAGAGTTTTTCGTTTCGGGATTAAACTAAGTGCATGAACTGGTGTAGCATCTGAGGGTATGCCCACCAAAACCATAGTAGCGTCTGTCCTAAGCATGCTTAAATGCAAGTTTAAATCATGCTCGGCAGCTACAGTATCCAAAATAAAATCGAATTGATTTTTAGCTTTGGAGATTGAACTTTTATCCTTGGTATTCAGAAAGTTATGAGCCCCCAATTGCTTTGCATCACTCTCCTTTGACGGAGACGAACTGAGTACCGTTACCACTGCGCCAAACGAAACAGCAAATTTCACAGCCATGTGCCCAAGTCCGCCCAAACCTACGATGCCTACCTTTTGTCCGGCTCCCACTTTCCAATGTCTTAACGGTGAATACGTGGTGATACCCGCACACAAGAGAGGTGCCACCGCGGGTAAGAATAATTTGTCAGAAATTTTTAAACAGTAATTCTCGTCTACAACAATGCACTTTGAATATCCTCCATAGGTGGGAGTCTTTCTGTCCATCTCATATCCATTATAAGTGCCCGCTAACCAATTTTCACAGTATTGTTCATTCCCCACCTTGCAATTTGCACAAGCCCGGCAAGAATCAACAAAACAGCCAACGCCCGCCAGGTCTCCTACTTTAAACTTCGTAACCCCGGCACCTACCTGACTAATTTTTCCAACTATTTCATGACCCGGTACCATCGGATAAATAGATCCGCCCCATTCGTTTCTTACCTGGTGCAGATCTGAGTGACAAACACCACAAAACTGGATGTCAATTTTTATGTCGTACATGCCAACTTCCCTTCTGTTAAAATTAAAAGGACTTAATGGTGCCTTGGCATTTTGGGCAGCATAACCTTGGGTAGCTATCATACTTAATTAGAATTTATAACCAAGTTTAATCTATTCTTAGCCAGATCAAAAAGCAGATCAAATTAAAAATGACGAAATTTCTTATGGCTGAAATCAAAAGAAAAGATACCTTGAAACGATCAACCTGATTACTCATGAAACACGTCTCCTTTTGCATTACAATGTTTTTCGCCCTCACGGGATTTGCCCAACAGAAAAACTATGCACTAATAAATGCCAATGTATTTACCGGAATTGAAAATAAAATCTATTCCGGAAGCACGGTGCTCGTTAAGAATGGTAAAATTGAGGCGTTTGGCAGTATAACCCCGCCCTTGGGCTATGAAATAATTGACTGCCAGAACTATTACCTGATCCCCGGAATGATTGACGCCCACTCACACCTCGATAACCTGGCTTCTGCTAAACGGGCACTTGAAACCGGTGTTACCACAGTGCGCACAGCAGGTGTAGCGGCCTATCAGGATGTAGCTCTTGCTAATCTTATAAAGATTGGAAGCATTGCTGGGCCCGATATTATTGCAGCAGGAGTATATGTGTCGCCCAATCTGGAAGAAACTGTTCTTGCTGATGTTCGACTGGCCCCATTAATAAATGGCGTGAAGACAAACGATGAGCTAAAACTATTGGTAAACGTAAATATTGATCGGGGTGCTAAAGTAATTAAGACCCGCGGCACAGAACGTGCCGGCAGGCCCGATACCGATCCACGGGAACAAGTCTATACAGAACAACAAATCCGGGTAATTGTACAGGAGGCCGCTAAACGCAATGTCCCGGTTATGATTCATGCGCATGGCGATGAAGGATCTCGTGCGGCTGTTCTGGCTGGCGCTAAAAGTATTGAACATGGTACTTTTCTAAGTGATGAAACACTTAAGCTGATGAAAGAGCGCGGTACCTACCTGGTACCAACCTTTATTACCCTTGAGGACTTAACACAACCCGGGGGCGATTATGCCGGGCCCGTTCTTGAACTCAGGGGCAAGTTTATGATGCCACAGGCTGAAAAGGTTTTTAAGAAAGCCCACGAACTGGGAGTTAAAATTGTGACGGGTGCAGATAATAGTTATACCGTAAACACCACCAGCCGCATTTCTCTGGAGTGCGCCCATTTTGTACGTATGGGAATGACAAATTTTGAAGCACTTCAATCTGCCACGGTCATTGCTTCTGAGTTGTTAGGTGTGGATAAAAGTTGTGGTAGAATTGAAAAAGGCTACGATGCTGACCTTGTGTTAGTTCCGGGCAATCCTTTGGAGGAAATCCGCCATCTGCAAGACGCGTTGCTGGTGATGAGCAATGGACAGTTGGCGCTAAAACGGATACCTTTCGGAAAATAAACTTTACAAACCTGAAACTTTAATCGTATTATTACGATTAATACACCATGGGACTTTCCAAGACAGAAGAATTTTCGAAAGAGCAAAATGAGATTGCAGCAATCGCTAAAGTGCTGGGTCATCCGGCCCGGATAGCGATCTTACAATATCTTGCCGAAAAGAAATCCTGCGTTTGCGGAGATATTGTCGATGAACTCCCCCTTTCACAATCAACCGTTTCGCAACATCTGAAAGAACTAAAAATGGCCGGACTTATAAAAGGTGAAATTGAAGGCCCTTCGGTTTGTTATTGTATTGATGCAAAAACAATCACTAAGGCTAATAAGCTATTAGGAGATCTTTTAATGGAGGTGGGAAATAACTGTTGTTGAATTTTTTTGATCTATTTAATCGCAATATTACGATAAAACTTAAAATTTAAAATTTAAATACAATGAAAAACTCAGAAGATCTAAAGCAACTTGTAAAGGAGAAGTACGGAGAAATTGCCGACCAGAGTAAATCGCAAAACGAAACGAGTTGTTGCGGCAGCGGCTGTGGTTGCAGCACGATAGACGAGGCGATTATGGCCGAAGATTACAGCCAATTAAAAGGATATACTCAGGATGCAGACCTTGGGTTAGGATGTGGTTTGCCAACCGAATTCGCCAAAATAAAATCCGGAGATACGGTTGTTGATCTTGGTTCCGGGGCCGGTAATGATGCGTTTATTGCGCGTGCTGTAACTGGGTCTGATGGCAAAGTCATTGGTGTTGATTTTACAGAAAAAATGATTGAGAAGGCAAGGCGAAATGCTGAGAAACTAGGCTATCACAATGTGGAATTCAGATTGGGCGATATAGAAAACGTACCGGTAAATAATGAAGTTGCCAATGTAGTTGTAAGTAATTGTGTTATGAACCTTGTTCCTGATAAAGCGAAAGCCTTTAAGGAAACCTATAGAATCTTAAAACCTGGCGGTCACTTCAGCATTTCTGATATTGTACTTACGGGTAAACTACCGGAAGGATTAGTTAAAAATGCAGAAATGTATGCAGGTTGTATCTCAGGGGCCATTCAAAAAGAGGAGTATCTTCAGGTGATTAAAGACGCGGGCTTTAGCAACCTGGAAATTCAGAAGAATAAGAAAATTGCCTTGCCCGATGAGATTTTAAAATCCTATTTAACGGATCAGGAAATAGAACAAGTAAAGAGTGAAGAGTTGGGTATCTTTAGCATCACCGTATATGCCGAAAAGCCCGGTGCTACACCTAAAAGTCAGGCCGCAAAAGAAGCCTGTTTTGGATCCTCTTCCGATTGCTGCTAACAAAATTCTAATTGAATCCCGATCAACATTTCGAAAAAGGTTTTGAACTTTGAACCATGAAATGAGCATAAACCGGACAATCCTCAGCAGGATGTTAATATCTGCATTTTGGTATAAGGGCAAGTGTCAAAATGCGAATTCCATGTGACCTTACAAAAAAGAACATTAACAAATGAAAGAATTTGTTGTATCCCAACAAGTGAAAACCGAAAAGGCGCTGACAGTCCTGAAAAAGTTCTTACTTGTCAATCAACTGCCGGCCGAGGATCTAAAACTTGAGAACAGTCTTCTGCTCACGTACTACAATACCAGCGATGTATTGGTTGGGTCCGGTGGACTTGAATTTTATGGGGAAAAAGCGCTCTTACGATCCCTGGCAGTAAGCCCTGAGATAAGAAGTCAGCAGCATGGAAAGCAAATCGTGAAGGATCTGTTACACCATGCACGGATGGCAGGCGTTAAGGAAATTTTTCTGCTGACAGAAACTGCTTTTTTCTTTTTTCAAAAATTTGGATTTGCTGAAGTACCTCGGGAAGAGGTTCCAACGGAAATAAAATTATCAACCGAATTTTCTCACGTCTGTCCCTCAACCGCCAGCGTAATGAAGTTAACTCTTTAAAGTTAACTTCATTAACCTAACATACGTTATCGATTTTTTTTTGACAGTCAGTGTGTTGCAAACACCTTACTATGGAGTTTTAGTTTTACTTTTGGGATTCTCGTAAAACTAATGAAGCCAAAACGGTATTTCGTAATCGATTTCGATAGCACTTTTACTAAAGTGGAAGGATTCGATGCTCTTGCAGATATTTCTTTAAGGGACCATCCGGACCTGGAAAAGATCAAAGCAGAGATTGTCGCTATTACTAATCAGGGAATGGAGGGTTCGATCTCCTTTCGGGAATCTCTTGAGAAGAGAATTGAGTTATTATCACCGAACAAAAGGCATCTGGAACAACTGGTGGTTGTTTTGCGCGAACTTGTATCTGAATCATTTAAACGCAATCGTGAGTTTTTCCAAACCTACGCGGATAATATTTACATTATCTCAAATGGATTTCACGCATTCATAGATCCTATTGTAACTGAATTTGGTATTAAAAAAGAAAACATTCTTGCCAATAAATTTCACTTCGATGCA
>JAEUUB010000559.1 GCA_016787745.1 Cyclobacteriaceae bacterium | reverse complement strand
TGGTCACCCTTGCCTTAATCGCATCCTGGGTTCCGGGTTTTAAGTCAACCGGGTAAGCTATGTTAATGACTGACTGAACCGAGTTAGGTCTGTCTACCAAAGCCACATAGGTTTTAGCCGGTTCTTTGGGTTGGGTATAGGTTGGGTTTTTAACAGTACCAGCTGGCCACTTGCCAAAATACTTTTCAGCATGGGCTTTCGCGGTTTTCAAATCTATATCGCCCACAATAATCAAATAGGCATTTCCCGGCTTATAGTATTCCTTGTAGTAGGCCTTACAATCATCGAGCGTAATGGAGGCTACTGTTTTTTCTGTTGTGAACAACCCGTACGGATGTGCTTTTCCATACAACAAAGCATTCCGAACATTCCCAATAATTGCATTCGGGTCATCTTTGTTTGCCGCTAATGCCGAAAGTGTTTGCGTTTTTAGTTTTTCCAACTCTTCGGGCGGGAAGGCCGGGTTGAAGAGTACATCGGTCATTAATTCCAATAGTTTGTTTGTATGCTTTGAAAGACTGGAAGCAAAAATTCCATTCCCTCCGGAATTAAGACTGGCTCCTATAAAGTCTGTTTCTTCATCAAGTTGAGCCTTGGTTCTTGTTTTTGTCCCAGTGCCTATCAACGTTTCAGCCATGGACACATAGCCTTCCTTTTCGCCCTGGTAGATCTGATCATTCTTTAATTGAACTGAAAATTGAATGCGGGGAAGTTTATGATTTTCGACCACAAAAACCTGCAGTCCGTTTTTAAGCGTAAAAGTTTGGTACTCCCCGATTTTTATCTCACGCGCAGGAGCAGGTTTGGGTGCTTTGGTACGATCGACCTGTGCCTGAACAGCCATACCTGTTAACAACAGGCAACTGAATAATAGTATCTTCTTCATAATCAATTATCTTTTTTGATTTGGGTATCGCTTGGTTTACTTTGGGCCGACTTGGGCATATAGTGAAGTACCACACGGTTTTCTTTCGTCAGATATTTTTTTGCCACACGTTGTAAGTCTTCGCGTGTCACCTTCATGTACCTGTCAATTTCGGTGTTGATCAGATTGGCATCTTTGTAGTAAACATGGTAGTTGGCCAATTGCTCGGCAATACCTACAGCTGAAGAGTTTTGCAAAACAAACTGGCTTTCCATCTGGTTGCGAATCTTCTGAAACTCATGTTCCGAAACCAATTCATTTTTTACTTTCTCAATTTCCGCATCCATTCCCTTTTCAAGATCATCGGCACTTACGCCCATGTTAACAATACCCAGGGTAATGTATAACCCCGGGTCTTCCAGCGCGAAGGGAAACGAAGCTACCTGCAAGGCTTTCTTCTGATCATCTACCAACGCTTTATACATTCTTGAGCTCTGCCCACCGCTTAGCAAAGTGCTCAGCATCTCCAACGCATAGGAATCCGGAGTGCCTTGGGCTGGAATGTGATACGCCTGAAACACGGCCGGTAACTGGATGTTATCGAAAATTACATCCCGTACTTCAGCCTTTTGCTGCGGCTCAACAATTGTAGGACGAGGAACTGGTTTCGTCCCTCTGGGAATGTCCTTAAAATATTTAGAGATAAGTTCTTTGGTTTGTTCAATATCAATATCGCCCGCTATGGAGATGGTTGCGTTTTCAGGAACGTAAAAGGTTTTATAAAATGCTATAAACTCATCCAGCGAAGCAGCATTCAAATCGTCCATCGAACCAATGGGCGTCCATCGATAGGGGTGAACGGTATAGGCACGTTTAAACATCTCGGCTTGAAACGTCATATACGGTTGATTGTCGATGCGCTGGCGTTTTTCTTCTTTTACCACTTCGCGCTGTGTTTCCACACCTACCTGTTCAATTTTGGCATGCAACATTCGCTCGGATTCCATCCACAACCCAAGTTCCAACTGATTGGAGGGGAGAACCTCGTAATAGAAAGTCCGGTCGTTGCTGGTATTTGCATTGTTGGTGGCACCCGCATTCGAAAGATACTTATCAAACTCTCCGCGCTTTATATTTTCAGAACCTTCAAACAATAAATGTTCAAAGAAGTGCGCAAAGCCGGTGCGGTTTGGATTTTCGTTTTTAGAACCCACATGATACAATACGGATACAGCCACAATGGGTGTGGTGTTGTCCTTATGTAGAATCACATGTATGCCATTGGGCATGTCATACTCCGTAAATTCAATTTTACGAGCCTGGCTAAACCCAGCCGTTATCGCGGCAAGAATGAGCCAAAGGGTTAAAATTCGTTTTTTATGCATATGTTATTTTTATGGGATTTCAATATAAGTAAATCCAACGGATGGA
>JAEUUB010000396.1 GCA_016787745.1 Cyclobacteriaceae bacterium | reverse complement strand
TGCGGTAATAGGACTGCCCGGGCTTTATCCATTCGTGAGAATATTGAGCGAACCCCAATAAAGGTGTAAAACACAGAACTAATAACCGGAAGCCAAACCCCACAATTTTTCTTTAAAATAAGGATAGATAGGATGTATACCGCTGCAAAATTACTGGTAACTGCGATATAAACCCTTCGAATTCAGCCAAATTATAAGGTTTTTAAAAAAACTTAAACTTTTTATGCTTAGTACTTGGCCATGCATAGTACCTTTTGCGTATTAATACCGAGATCAGAAACTTAATATGGATGTATGAACCTTGAAAACACACAAGTACAAATGAGAAAGGGCATATTGGAGTACTGCATACTGCATATTATTTCGCGCGGTGAGATTTACGCCTCAGACATGATTGACGAACTGACGGCCGCCAAAATGATAGTTGTAGAAGGAACACTCTATCCCCTGCTTACGCGCCTGAAAAATGCCGGCTTGCTCGAATACAAATGGGTAGAGTCCAAATCGGGGCCACCCCGCAAGTATTATAAATTAACCGAAGAAGGAAGTAAATTTCTTGATGGTTTAACAGAAACCTGGGAAGACCTTGTTCATTCCACGAACATGATACAATCAAAATCAATTAGCTAACTCCAAACCCCGTTCATAACGATCATTCAGCTATGAAAAAGAACATCAGCATAAACATAAGCGGCATTATCTTTCACATTGAAGAAGACGGATACGAAAATCTTCGCAAATACCTGGATTCCATCAAACGGTATTTCGCTTCCTTCGAAGACAGTAGCGAAATTCTTTCCGACATTGAAAGTCGAATTGCCGAAATATTTTTAGCCAGACTAAACGAAGGAAAACAGGTTATTACGGCCGAAGACATAAGCGGCCTGATGGCAACCATGGGTAGTGTAAGTGATTTTAAAGCGGCCGAGGAGCAGGATTTTGTTGATGACTCTTACAAAGCTCAAAGCGATTCATCTCAGAAACAAAGTAAAACCGGTACAACAGCGGCTCGTAAATTACAACGCGATCAGAAAAGAAAAATTTTAGGAGGCGTTTGCGCAGGCTTAGCCCATTACTTCAATATTGATCCGGTATGGCCGCGCTTACTCTTTGCCCTGCTGGTATTAGGAAGCTATGGAAGTTTGCTACTGGTTTATATTATCCTTTGGATTGTCTTACCGGCCGCGGAAGATCTGGAAGAAGAGCCTTCGGTAAAGAAGATGTTTCGCGATACCGAACAAAAAGTAATTGGCGGTGTGGCCAGCGGGGTAGCCGCATTTTTTGGTGCCGACATTGCTTTGACCCGCGTGCTGTTTGTTGTAACTGCATTCTTTGGTGGCCTTGGTTTAATCGTCTACATCATTCTTTGGATTGCGTTGCCCCAGGCTAAAACCATTACAGAACGAATGCAAATGCAGGGCGAGCCTGTTACGCTTTCCAACATCGAGTCAACTGTTAAAAAAGGGTTGAATGAAAAAGAACAAGGGGAAGAAAGTGTGCTGGCTAAGATTGTATTATTCCCATTTCGCTTGATCGCCATGATCCTCGAAGCGATTACGAAAGTGTTAGGTCCCTTATTTCGGGTGTTTATCGATGTGCTTCGTGTGGCTATTGGTATTGTAATAAGTTTAATAGGCTTATCCATGATTCTGTCTTTGGTTTTAGCGGCTGGTATTCTTTTCGGGTTCGTCCATTTCTCGGATTATCCGGCCTGGTGGAACATCACCGAGCTTGGCATGCCATTGGAGGCCATTAGAAACAGTTTCCCCACCTGGACCGCTTTCTTTGTTTTTACCTTGCTTCTTGTGCCCGCTCTTTTTATCAACCTGATTGGGAATTCTATAATTGCTAAACGCATTGTATTCAACGCCATGGTTGGTTGGTCGCTCTTCGTGTTATTCTTTGTAAGTGTGGCTGTTGTGGCTGTAAGTATTCCCCAAATCGTATATGCCTTTAAAGAAGAAGGCGAATATAAAGTGGAGCAAACTTTTTCCATGGATGGGAAAACTACCGTGTTGCGGGTTAATGAAATCGGATTGGATGATTATGATATGACCTCTCTTACCCTTAAGGGGTACGAAGGCACTGAAATAAAATTGGTTAAGCGTTTTGAGGCTCAAGGCAACACCCGAAAATCCGCCAGCGAGAACGCACAAATGGTTGGTTACAACGTAGTTCAACAGGATAGTGTTCTGGTATTTGACTCAAACATTACGTTTAAGGAGGATGCCAAATTCAGGGCGCAGCGTCTGGACATGGATCTGTATATCCCCTATAACACGCTCTTTATAATTGAAGAAGAAATGTGGCGGCTTATTGATAATAATTATCGTGACTATGAAGGATACCGGGATTCGAACTTTGATAAAACGTGGCGCATGACCGATCGTGGATTTGAATGCCAGAATTGCAGCAATCCTACCGAATCGCACTTGCTACGCCTTAAAGACCAATACGGACTCCGCGATTTTAATCAAATAGATGTATCGGGATATTTCGATGTTGAGATTCAACACGGAGAAGACTATGCCGTTGAATTGGACGGAGTTACAAATGAAAAAAACCGGTATGATGTGTATGTAAGTGGCGAAACCCTTGTTATTGATTTTGATGATAAGAGCAATTTCTTCTGGAAGAAAGACTTTCTTAAAGAGAATAAGGTAAAGATAAAAATTACGCTCCCCCATCTGGAAGAACTAAAGGTGACCGGTGCCGGCCAGCTATCCTTTATAGGATTTGATGAGACCGATATGGAGGTAAAACTTTTGGGCGCCATTGAAGCGGAAGGCGACATTAAAACCCATAATCTTACCGTAGCTCTTACTGGAGCCACCAGCCTGGAATTAAAAGGAAGTGGCCGGTTTATGGAGGCGAATGCAACGGGCGCTTCCGCTATTCGCGCCTACAATTTTGAAGTGGAAGAAGCGATTGTAGAAGCCCATGGGGCATCCTCCGCCAGAGTTTATGTAACCCGTAAATTAGAAATCACTAAGGGCATTGCCAGCTCTGTTTCTCACCGGGGAGATCCTGAAATCATTAGAAGAAATTAACAAAAGCCTTTTGATTTAAAGACTGCCTTAAGAGTATCAATAGGTACTTTTTGAGGCAGTTTGTTTTTAGAAATCGATTGCCTGATTGGTTGCAGGCTCATACGAGTCGCTGAAAGAATTTCACTTTTTATTTATCAACGGTGCAACCTCGCCTACCTACCTTGCATCTTGGTAGTGTATTGAGCATTTAAATGGAGTTTACGATTTACCGCGCTAAAGACGTAGAATTAGTAGAAGGCTGCAAACGACAGAATCGTGATGCGCAAAAGCGCCTGTACGAGCAGTACGCCTCCAAATGGTATGCCCTCTGTTGTCGGTATATCAAAGACAAAATGGAGGCCGAGGATGTACTGATTGTGGCCTTCACCAAAATCCTGGAGAGAATCGATCAATACAAAGGCGAAGGCAACTTTGAAGGCTGGATGCGCAAAGTAGTCGTGAATGAAGCGTTAAGTTACTTGCGAAAGAATAAAAACATGTACCTGGAAACAGACATTGAGGCAGCCGATTACGAACCCGATTATAGAAATCTGGAAAAAAATCTGGAGGCTGAAGATCTGCTAAAGATGATTGATCAACTTCCCACCGGGTACCGGATCGTTTTTAACCTGTATGCCATTGAAGGCTACACGCATCAGGAAATTGCCGCGGAATTAGGAATTAGTGAAAACACGTCCAAATCTCAGTTGAGCAGAGCCCGGGCATCCTTACAAAAAAGTTTGTTGCAAGCAGAACAGAAATTGACTCAAAAAATAAATGACTATGAGCAACCCAATAGATCAACTCTTTAAGAATAAGCTGGGGGAACATCGTGTCGCCCCATCCGCGGAAGCGTGGACGAAAGTCGAAGCCGGGTTATCAAAAAAAAATAACAAGGTACTTTGGCGGGTTGCGGCTGTGCTTGCCCTTTTTGGATTGCTGACAACAACCTGGTTTTACAACACCGAAACAAATCAGGAAGTGCAACAGGTAAGTCAGGCCGAAATCAATACTCCCGAGTCACCCAAGACAGAAAGTAGTTTACCCAACGTTGCACAAACGCAAACCGAAGAGAAAAAAAAGGTGTCAGTAAAAGAACCTAAATCTCTGAATAAACAGCGAGCCTCGGAAGTTGCAGCCAATACCCTGGTTACCGAACAACCAAAAGAAAAAGAACAAGGGGCGTTGCCCGAGTTTGAGCCAATCATCAGCACAGACGTTATAGCTATAGCGAAAACAGAAAAACCCATCGTAATTGAATTTACCCTCGATGCGCTTGTAACGGATTCACAACCCGTGGCGCATGCCAATGAAGAAAAGAATACCGGATTTAAAAAGATTTTTGACAAGGCCCTGGAAATAAAAAATGGAGAAAGTGACTTCGGAAGCCTGCGCGATGCCAAGAATGAACTCTTCGCCCTTGACTTTAGAAAAGATAAAACAAAAAGAAACTAAGTATGAATACTAAAAATATTTTAACAGGAATTATGGTGCTGACCGGAATTGCATGTCAGGCCCAGACAAAGCCAGCCGATACCGTAGTTATCAAGGTGGGCGAGGCCAGTAAAATAACAGTTACCGTTCAGGATAAAAACGATCTGGAAACCATGAAAAAATATGATTTCCAGAAATTAATGACCGACTTAATTGCCAAGCTGGAACAAAAGGATACGGTTAAGCAACAGGAATCATCTTCCGATTATCTGCTTACAAATCC
>JAEUUB010000501.1 GCA_016787745.1 Cyclobacteriaceae bacterium | reverse complement strand
GAGTATTCCGGAAGTTCACTTTGCTGTGGATTGCGGCCAGGTGGTAAATCGAAATTCAGTATTGCAACAATTTGAAGGAGGTTTTGTTTTTGCCCTAAGTGGCGCCCTTAAGGGAAGCATTTCCTTTAAGGATGGAAGAAGCCAGCAAACTAATTTTGATACTTATAAAGTCTCACGCTTTGAAGATATGCCAATGGAAACTCACATCCATCTGGTTGAAAACGACATCAAGCCAACGGGTGTGGGTGAGCCGCCCGTTCCGCCTGTAGCCCCAGCATTGGCCAATGCAATTTTTGCTGCCACCGGAAAACGATACAGGGAGTTGCCGATTAATCTTTCATGATGGAATCTACTAGAAGCCATCTCAAAAATAACTGAGCTGTAAGCCTGAGTCAGCCTAAGGCTATTTTGTGTTGGAAAAAGGAGGTTTCGATAAGCTCGACCTACATACTCTATTTTTGAGATGGCTAGCAGGTTAATACAAAGAACTAAATGTTCTGTATTTGACAGAATAACTAACCCTAAAAATTAAACTATCAATATGTATGAAAAAAATACTTCTTGTCGCTGGAGTAGCTTCAATTTTTTTCATTTCAGCGGCTACTCATTTTGCTCCGGCTCTTTTCACCTTTCAAAGCCAACTAAAGGCTGATATTACCCCGCCTTTATCAATCTGCGGAACACCGGGAGCACGAACCATTCTTGCAATTATGGATACCACCCGGCAGATGGCTCCTTTGATGGAGAACCTGGGAAAGTATGGAATGAAGGTAAATACCAACAATGAGCGCGCGCAGTTGTTCTTTAATCAGGGACTTAATCTCTATTATGGATTCAATCATCTTGAAGCATACCGATCCTTTAAAGAAGTTGCTCGTCTTGATCCGGATTGCGCTATGGCCTACTGGGGTCAAGCTCTTTCGCTTGGACCTAACATTAACTTACCGATGGATCCGGCAGATACCGAAACAGTTTATAAAGCCCTTCAACAGGCCATCGCTAAGAAAGGCAAGGCATTGCCTATGGAGCAGTTGTTAATCGATGCACTTTCCAGGAGGTATACTGCTGAAGCATTGAAAGACCGGAAATCTCTGGATGAAGCCTATGCCAATGCCATGGAAGAAGTAGCAAAACAATTTCCTGATCATGCGGATGTTAATACCTTGTATGCCGAAGCGTTGATGGATTTGCATCCTTGGGATTTTTGGAAAAACGGAACGGCACAACCCTGGACGAATAAACCCGTCAGCGTGATTAATAAAATTGTTTTAGCAAATCCTAACCATCCGGGCGCCAATCATTTGAATATCCACATTCTGGAAGCCTCCACCGAACCCGATAATGCGGTGGCAAGTGCTGATAAGTTAGTCGATCTTGTTCCTGGGTCGGGGCATCTCGTGCATATGCCTTCCCATATTTATATTCGGGTGGGCCGGTATATCGAAGGTGTGGAATCCAATGAGCGCGCGGTTAAAACCGATGAAGAATACATTGCACAATGCAACGCACAAGGTGTCTATCCACTTTTTTATTATCCCCATAACTATCATTTTCTTTTAGCGTGTGCTCAAATGGCAGGTATGAGTGATAAATCTATGAAGACAGCGGAAGCATTAAAGAAAAATATTCCTGTTGAGTTGTTAACAGTTCCTGATTTTGTTACGCTGCAACATTGGTATACAATGCCCTGGTATAACATGGCTCGTTTTGGAAAATGGAATGAAATTCTTCAACTCGATGAACCTGAAGATTCTTTAAAATATATAAAGGCGGTTTGGCATTACACAAGAGGCATGGCATACGCCCGCACCAACAAGTTGAAAGAGGCTCAAAAAGAATTAGCTCAACTCAAGACGTTAGTGGCCGATCCTTTTATGGAAAACACC
>JAEUUB010000495.1 GCA_016787745.1 Cyclobacteriaceae bacterium | reverse complement strand
ACAAAACCCGTGTGATAACCCAACACAATACCTCTGTGGTAAGACTGATAAATTAAATTATTTTGTAATAGAGTTCCGCTTGCTTTTGAAGTCGGGCCTTGAAAATCAATGCCTACTGCGCCAAAGCGAATTGTATTATTAATAATCCGAACATTTTGCGACTGCGCAGAAGCTATAAAAATTCCCCCGCGGTCAGATGAGGTATTGGTCGTTACAACGCTTTCAATAAAATTTCCATCCAACTCAAGATTGATGGTTCGATTGATGGCATGAATAACCCGACCATAGGTTGTTCCTTCTGCTTTAATGGTCAGGTTTCGGATTCGGTAATAGTCTGCGTTATTTAACCGTATCGTAAAATTTGATCCATTGTTGATTGAAGCAAAACGAATTGTTGCGTCCGCAGGTTGTCCCGTGGCCGATTCAAAAGTTACTGTGTTAGTGGATGAAGATCCCGATACTGCGAGTAAGGTTAGTTGTTCATTGAAATCACCCGTAAGCTTAAACACGACAGGTCCGCTTATGCCAAAGTTTTTAAGGGCATCAAGTGCTGCGGTGATGGTAATAAAATTATTGGTACCCGAGCCACTTGCGTTAATTGTGTAGTCTCCGTTTAATGGAGTACCGGACGATCCAAACTGGTTGGCTCCAATACTTGGCGTGGAAGGTCTTGCCAGGCCATCAATGTCATCAGGTACGATTGCATTTACGTTTTTACCACTAGCCGATAATGCGGGCACGGCAGTATAAAGAATGGTGTTCGATTGATATTGGGGATCGATAGACAAAGAATTACTTTCAAAACCGGTAGCGGTTTTCCATTCGTTAAGTGTACCATAGTTTGTCGAAACATCTCTTCCGATAAAAGACCCCGAAGTGAACAGGTTGTTGTAGTTGGATTCAATGATTGAGTTTACTGCGGAAGAGGTTTGATACTCTACGGCAAAGCCTGTATTGGCGCGGAAGATGTTGTTAACGATCCGGTTATCGGTAGACTGGTAGCGGTTGAAGTGAAAGGCTTCGCCCGTAGAGGTGTTGTTAAAACTGTTATGATAAATATTGGTGTAGGTGATACCGTAGATCAGATACACCGTTGCATAGTTGGAGTTGGAATGGAAGAAGTTGTTGGCGATGATGGAAGGCTGAGCTAAGAGGCCGGCACAATAATACAAGCGCAGGGCATGACCCACGGTGCCCGTAATGCGGTTGCGCTGTATCTCGGTGTAGCCTGCAAAATTATCAAGACCCAGGCCATAATAATCACCTTGTGCAGTACCGGTGTAAGTGATTGTGTTGTTGTTAAAAATACCTCCGGCCATGTATTGAAAGTAGGCGGGGCGGTAGTACACATCGGTAATGGTATTTCCTGTAAAGACCGTACCGGCTGAGTAGTTGGTACTATTACCGATATGTAAGATTCCATGCGAGCCACCGGTGATCGTATTGTTGACGAAACGAATGTTGGAAGACAGTGTCGGCCGCACCAGAATGGCGGCCCGCTCTTCCGTTCCGGAATTGGTGGTGAGTAAGGTAATGCGCAGATTTTCAAACGTAAGGTTGTCGGCCCTGTTTACTACCTGAATGGCCCGGTTAAAAGAAGTTCCATCAGGAATAAAGGAAAGATTTTTGAAGGTAACAAAGCTGGCATTGCTGAGCTGGGCGATGTAGTTCGTGGCCGATGCGCTGGCGGTGAATCTAAGAATCACATCGGTGGCATTGCCCGACTGCGATTGAAAAGTGATTGTGTTGGCAGCTGACGAACCGGAGATGCTCGGCAGAATAAACTGTTCATTAAAGGTCTGGGTTCTGAGTAAGAACGTAACGGCTCCGTTGATACCATTGACTCTCATCGCATTGATGGCATCGTTGATGGTTGTGTAAGTCTGACCGGCCCCTACAGTATACGATCCTGCGAGTGGAGTAAGTGCAGCGGCACTGTATTGATTAGCTCCTATGCTGGGGGTAGCAGTGCGGGCAACATTGTTGA
>JAEUUB010000487.1 GCA_016787745.1 Cyclobacteriaceae bacterium | reverse complement strand
CGACAACCAATAAGCCTTTTTTGCGAAAGCAGAAAGGGCTTTTTAGTTTCTCCCCATTTAAGTCTTGACTAAAGGTTAACTTTGTAGTCCGCTTATGAGAAATTACGAAATATATAAATTAAAGAACGGGATCCGGGTTATACACAACCGCGTTACTACTACTAAA
This sequence comes from Cyclobacteriaceae bacterium, assembly GCA_016787745.1. Taxonomy (GTDB): domain Bacteria; phylum Bacteroidota; class Bacteroidia; order Cytophagales; family Cyclobacteriaceae; genus ELB16-189. The sequence continues at coordinate 2,273 of JAEUUB010000487.1, read as the reverse complement.
ATTGTTCACTGCGGTATTATGCTCGACATTGGAAGCCGGGACGAAACTCCCGCTAACCAGGGTATTGCACACTTTTGGGAACACATGGCTTTTAAAGGAACGCGTAAGCGAAAGGCATTTCATATTCTCAATCGGTTGGAGTCTTTGGGTGGAGAACTAAATGCTTTTACCGATAAAGAAAAAATACTTTTCTATGCGTCCTTGCGCGATGATTATTTTGAGCGCGCGGTAGAATTACTGGCCGATATCACCTTCGATTCAATTTTTCCTGAAACTCAGATTGAAAAGGAACGGAATGTAATTCTGGAAGAGATGTCTATGTACCACGATGATCCGGAAGATTCCCTTCAAGATGAATTTGATGCCGTTTTGTTTGGAAGTCACCCCCTGGGCATGAACATTCTGGGCACAGATAAAACGGTAAGGTCATTTACCCGAAGAGATTTCCGTTCCTTCGTTAAAGAACATCTGGATACCCGCAAAATTGTATTCTCGGTGGTGGGTAATCTTACCATGGAGCAGGTAGTAAAGCTGGCCGAGAGATATTTGGGACAGGTACCGGCCCATACTTCGCAAAAAAGAAGACGAAGATTTTCAGGGTATAAGTCGAAACAGGTGACGCTAAAGCGCCCGGTTAAGCAAGCGCGCTGCGCCATGGGTCGTCCGGCTTATCCGTTTAGTCACGAAAACCGAAGTTCGTTTTATATGCTCACCAGTATATTGGGTGGATCAGGAATGAATTCCCGATTGAACTTAGCCCTTCGCGAAAAGCACGGCTTTGTTTATTCGATCGGGGCGCAGTATGTGCCTTTTACCGACACCGGATTGTTTGTTATTTCGTTTGGTACAGAGCCTTCGCAAATGAAAAAGGGCGTTGCCCTGGTTAAACAAGAGTTGAAAAAATTGCGGGATGAACCGTTGGGAGTAAAGCAACTGGCTTCATCAAAGGAGCAAATACTAGGGCAGATTGCTATGGCCGAGGAAAATAACATGAGTTTTATGATTATGATGGCCCGCAACCTCTTAGATCAGGGCCGGGTAACCTCGCTTGAAGAAATCTTCGATCGGGTACGAGGGACTTCAGCCCTCACGCTTCAGGAAATATCGAATGAAATGTTTAATGAGCGGAAGATGAGTTATTTGATGATGGAACCTATTTAGCGTATGGATTTTTTGCCGGATGACTTGCAAAAATATGTGACGGATCATACCTCAGCGGAAAGTGACCTGCTAAAGAAAATTAACCGTGAAACGCACGTGCAGGTTATGCGACCCAGAATGCTATCGGGTCATGTCCAGGGAAGGTTTCTGTCTTTTATCAGCCAGTTGCTACAACCGGAATGCATTCTTGAAATCGGTACCTATACAGGCTATTCAGCGATTTGTTTGGCCGAAGGCCTCCGCCCATCGGGAAAGTTAATTACGCTGGATATTAATGAAGAACTTGAAACACGGGTACGGAAATATTTTCAGGAAGCTGGGTTGGCCGGAAAGATCGATTACAGAATCGGTGATGCAAGGAAGATCATTTCCACCCTGAATGTACGCTTTGATCTTGTTTTTATAGATGCGGATAAGGAGAACTACGCGCTATACTATGACCTGGTTTTTGATAAAGTGAAACCGGGCGGAATTCTTCTGGCCGATAACGTTCTTTGGAGTGGTAAAATCACTGATAAGAATCCTGATAAAGATACGCACGCACTACAAGCATTTAATCTCAAGATTCACAACGATACCAGAGTTGAAAATATGTTGCTTCCCTTGCGGGATGGAATTATGATGGTGCGAAAGAAAGGAGAATAAATTCGCATAGGCGCAATTCTTATCATTCAGAGACGTTCTCTCTATATGTTTAAACGATGGTGTATTGATTTTTTTCGGTCTTCTGAATTCTTTTTCATACTTTTGAGGTCATGAGATTTTTTGCAGTCGCACTCATTTTTTTTGGAGTTGCTGCCTCATACGCCCAAACTCCCGAAGTGCCCCATAAATTGCATTTCGCTGACATGACGCTCACGATCCGTGATGATGCCAGGCGCGAGATTCAAAAAGATGTGGACGCGTTAACGCAACATCCGCGCTACTTTGACATTAAAGTGGAACGGGCCAAAACCTATTTTCCAATCATTGAAAAAATTTTTGCCGAAGAGCGACTTCCGGATGACTTTAAATATCTGGTGCTTCAGGAAAGTGCTTTGATTTCAGACGCTGTGTCCGTTTCGAATGCAGTGGGCTTTTGGCAGTTTAAAGACTTTACTGCGTTGGAGATG
>JAEUUB010000388.1 GCA_016787745.1 Cyclobacteriaceae bacterium | reverse complement strand
ACCAGTACCGGGGTAAATGGGGCTTTTACGTTTGTAACAGAGGAAACAGGTACACAAACGTTGATAGTTACTTTTGTGGGCTATAAGCCCTATTCCCAAACTCTGGAGCTTTCCGGCAACGAGATTGAAATTCAAATTTCACTAAAGGAGGAAATAAATCAATTGGATGGAGTGGTTATTTCTGCCGGGGCGTTTACGGCCGGAGAGGAAAAAAGAAGAACCATTCTTAAACCGGTTGACATTGCGACAACTGCCGGAGCTACTGCCGACATTGCCGGAGCGCTAAACACGTTGCCCGGCACGCAAAAGGTGGGCGAGAGTGGAAGACTGTTTGTGCGCGGGGGTGATGGCTCAGAAACCCGCACCTTTATTGACGGCATGGTGGTGCTCGATGCATATTCACCTTCAGCACCCAATACGCCTTCGCGCGGTAGGTTTCTTCCCTTTATGTTTAAAGGCACGAGTTTTAGCACCGGGGGCTATTCGGCCGAGTACGGCCAGGCGCTTTCATCAGCATTAGTTCTTAATTCAAAAGACATTGCCGAGATGAATCAGACCGACATCGGGATTCTTTCGGTAGGTGCGGATGTAGCGCATACCCAGGTCTGGGATCGGGCTTCCCTTTCAGGCAAAGTTCAGTACACAAACATCCAACCTTATTTTGAATTGGTGCAACAAGACGTGGATTGGAAAAAACCACCAGTAAGCGGGGAGGGAAGTCTGGCCTATCGGCAGCGAACTGGCAAAGAGGGTCTTTTTAAATTCTTCGGCAATTTTAACAATACAACTTTCTCAATGTATAATCACAGCATTCAGGATCCATCCGCTAAAATTCCATACGATCTTGATAACACGTATGGATATGGTAATGCAACCTTTCAACAACCCCTTGGTAAGGATTGGTCGATGCGAACGGGGGTATCTTATTCTTTTAACAAAAACGATGTAACCCTTAATGAACAACCGTTGGTTGAAACAGAAAACGGAGTTCATGCCAAAGCGGTATTAGAACATTCCGCCAGCGATAAATTGGAGTGGCGATTTGGCGGGGAAATAATTAATAGAAATTATTCAGCATCAAGATATAATGACCTAGCGGATGTAACCGAATCACTCACTTTTTTAGAACCCCTGGCCGTTGCTTTTGCAGAGGGCGAATACTATGTCAATAATCATTTTGTTGCCAAAGTAGGGGGCCGTCTTGAACACAATAATTTAAACAAGCAGGCAAGTTTGGATCCACGTGTTTCTTTAGCCTATAAGCCTGGAAAGGTGGGTCAGTTCTCTTTGGCTTATGGAACATTCAGACAATCGAGTCAGAATCAATATTTGCGTATAAACAATCGGTTGGAGACAGAAAAGGCTGAACACTTCATTCTTAATTATCAGATTTTAAAAGACCGGAAAACCTTCCGCATAGAAACATATTATAAGAAGTACGATCATCTGGTAAAGTATGCCCACGAAAATCCGTTTCAACTCTCAAACGATGGGTATGGAAATGCGAAGGGCATAGAACTTTTCTGGCGCGATAATGAAACAATCCGCAACGTAGATTACTGGGTTTCTTATTCGTTTCTGGATACCAAGCGAAACTATCTGAATTTCCCGTATTCCTCCATTCCGTCTTTCGCGTCAACTCATAACTTTTCATTCGTATATAAGCATTTTCTTACGGCAATGAAAACGCAAGTGGGGTTCACCTACAGTTACAGCAGCGGGCGCACGTATTTTAATCCGAATAAACCGCTGAATGAATTCAACAGCGATAAAACAGCCAGCTACCAGGACCTCAGTGCCAACGTAGCTTATCTGCCCAAGAACAATCTTATTCTTTATGTGTCGTGTAC
>JAEUUB010000464.1 GCA_016787745.1 Cyclobacteriaceae bacterium | reverse complement strand
GAGTATTGCCGGTTGGATTATCGGTGGATTCTCTATGTTGGTCGGGGGTTTTGGAATTGCCAACATTATGTTTGTTTCTGTAAAAGAGCGCACCAGTATTATAGGCTTGCAGAAATCATTAGGGGCTAAAAATTATTTTATACTCTTTCAATTTTTATTTGAATCTATATTTTTAAGTCTTATCGGTGGTTTAGCAGGTTTATTTTTAGTGTGGTTATTGACCTTGGCTCCCTTTGGAAGTTTGCAGGTAATACTTTCCGTAAAGAACATCGTTCTGGGCCTTGGTGTATCATCTACCATTGGATTGATTGCTGGTATCGTTCCCGCTGCCATGGCAGCCCGGTTGGATCCGGTTATTGCCATTCGGGCCTAGGTTCCACGCGCTAGATATTTTGAAAAGAGGCTGTCTCAAAAGTCGAATAAGATTGAAATGTCATTCCGGCCTTGAGCCCCAATCCCACCATCCATTTAAAAAAAAACGGATCGCGGGTCAGGCCCGCGATGACCACATGACTTTTGAGACAGCCTCTTTTCCTATTATTATTCCTCCTTCTCTTCTTTTATTTCAGCTCCCGTGCTGATTTTCTCTTTGATTTTCTTTTCAATTTCTTCGGAAAGTTCCGGATTATCTTCAATCAATTGCTTTACAGAATCTCGGCCCTGTCCCAGCTTGTTTCCATTATAAGAAAACCAGGAACCAGCCTTTTGAATTACATTAAGCTCAACGCCTAAGTCAACAATCTCTCCCGACTTGGAAATCCCTTTTCCATACATGATATCAAATTCGATTACCTTAAAAGGTGGTGCCACCTTATTTTTCACCACCTTCACCTTCACCCGGTTTCCGGTAATATCATCGGCACTTTCTTTGATCTGGCCAATCCTGCGGATATCCAGACGTACCGAAGAATAAAACTTCAGGGCATTTCCGCCCGTTGTTGTTTCTGGATTGCCGAACATAATCCCGATTTTTTCGCGCAGCTGATTAATGAAAATACAGGCACATCCTGTTTTACTAATGGTTCCCGTCAGTTTCCTTAAGGCTTGCGACATCAGTCTGGCTTGCAAGCCCATCTTGCTTTCACCCATTTCACCTTCCAATTCAGCCTTAGGTACGAGGGCAGCCACAGAATCTATTACGATA
>JAEUUB010000433.1 GCA_016787745.1 Cyclobacteriaceae bacterium | reverse complement strand
TATCATGGCTGCTATAGACCCCCGATTTTCACAGGAAGATTTAAACCGTATCATTCAAATGGCGTGGGAAGATCGCACCCCCTTTGAAGCGATAGAAATGCAATTTGGTTTGTCGGAGTCTGATGTTATTCGTTTAGTTCGTGCCAGTTTAAAGAGTTCCAGTTTTAGAATGTGGCGAAAACGAGTTAATAGCGGGGTAAGCATGAAGCATAGTAAAAAACGGAGTTCTGAGATCAAACGGTTCAAGAGCAATAGGCAAAGAGTTATTGCAAACAATAAAATTTCCAAGCGATGAATTTTCCAGTATCCTACGAGGAAATTATTAATCGAATGGAGTCTGTTAACCCGGTTCGGTATAAAGACACACGGAATTTTATTGATGGCGATCTAACCTATTTGTCACCGTATATAGCACGTGGAGTAATTTCTACCCGGCAGGTAATGCAATCTGTTTTAGAACGAGGCTTTGAATTTCATAAAGCGGAGAAATTATTCCAAGAACTCGCCTGGCGCGATTACTGGCAGCAGGTTTGGATTGCAAAAGGAACCGGAATCAACAGGGATTTGAAGCAACCTCAGCAAGATGTAGCCAACTTTAAAATGCCCGCTGCCTTGGTTGAAGGGAGCACCGGCATTGAGGCGATTGACCTTGCGCTTGCGGATTTTTTCGAAACAGGGTATTTACACAACCATCTTCGCCTGTATATTGCCGCCTTGGCCTGCAACCTGGGCAAAAGCCATTGGTATACGCCAGCCCGGTGGATGTATTATCATTTGCTGGATGGCGACTGGGCGAGCAATGCTTTGAGTTGGCAGTGGGTTGCCGGCAGCAATAGTTCAAAAAAGTATTATGCCAATCAGGAAAACATAAACCGCTATTGCTATTCAACCCAGCGCAATACATATTTGGATACGGATTATCCCACCCTCGCTAAAGCTCCTGTTCCTCCGCCCTTAAAAAAATTAATTGATCCCGGGTTGTCGGTTAAGCTGCGAAAACAAAATGAGATTGCTTGTGATGTTTCGCGAACAACTTTAGTTTATAACTATTACAATCTTGATCCTACATGGCGCGCGAATGAGAATGTTAACAGGATATTACTTTTGGAACCCTCTCATTTCGAGCAATACCCGGTTTCAGAAAAAGTCCTTGGGTTCATACTGGCACTGAGCAAAAACATTTCGGGTATTCGTATTTTTGTGGGCGAATTTGGGCATCTAAAGAAATTACTTACTCCGGGTAAAATCCGGTTCAAGGAACATCCGTTAAATAAACACTACGAAGGCACATCCGATGCTCGTGAATGGATGTTTCCGGTGCAGGGGTATTATCCTTCCTTTTTCTCTTATTGGAAACAATGTCTTAAGCATATACCTATGCCGGAAAAGACCGGCTCCTTATTTTCTTGAGTTCTCAAATCCTCTATGCCTGTAACTATAACCACGCAACTTGCCACTAACCGAAATGATTATTTTGGACGAACGGGAGGATTGAACTGAATTAAAAAAATACACCCATGAAAAAAGAACATGCCCCTTTTAAAATATGCGTAGTTTGCTTGCGCCCATTTAATTGGCGAAAAAAATGGCATAAGGTCTGGAGCGAGGTAAAATACTGCAGTCATAGATGCCAACAAAATAAAGGGAGAAAGCATGTCGCGGGTTAGTCTCATTTTTCCTCATCAACTCTTTGAGAAGAGTCCGGTACTTAAGGAGGGCCAGGTGGTATACTTGATTGAAGAGTATTTATTTTTCAGGCACTTTACTTTTCATAAGCAGAAACTTGCCTATCACCGGGCAAGCATGAAAGCGTATCAGGTTTGGTTGGAGGAAAAAGGAGTTCAGGTTCACTACATAGAAACCCACATGCAGGAGGCCGATATTCGCAAGTGGATAGACCACCTTGGTAAGAAAAAAATCAAACACCTGGATTGTATTGACCCCACAGACGACTGGCTGCGGCAACGTGTTGTTAAGCATGCCTGCCAGGCCGCCCTTGAAATTACCTGGCATGAATCACCTATGTTTTTAAACGAAACCGAGGGTCTAAGCAATTTTTTTAGCCTGGGGAAAAGAAAGTATTTCCAAACGGAGTTTTACATAGAACAACGAAAAACCAGGAATATTCTCGTTGAAAACGGAATGCCTGCTGGCGGTAAGTGGACCTACGATACCGAGAATAGGAAGCGGTACCCGACCAAAAAGCGCGCACCGGATGTCCAATTTACGCCCGAAGATGCAATTTACCGCGAGGCAGTTGAGTATGTATCGACCCATTTTCCGAGTGCCCCGGGTGAGTGGCAACCTCAGCAATTTTATCCGTATACATTTAAAGATAGTCGAGAGTGGCTTCAGGAATTTTTGCAGAATCGTTTTCACGATTTTGGAGAATATGAGGATGCGATAGTAGCGGAAGAAAGCACTCTTCATCACAGTGTGCTTACCCCCATGCTCAATGTCGGCTTGCTAACCCCAGGTGAAATTGTTGAAGCGGTTTTAAAATACTCCGCCAAACACGCCATTCCTATAAATTCATTGGAGGGCTTTCTTCGGCAATTGATTGGTTGGCGCGAATTCATACGCGGGGTATATGGGGCTAAA